>CAZBIK010000022.1:0-19458 GCA_964491955.1 uncultured Ferruginibacter sp. | reverse complement strand
CAGACGGGTAGAAACATGGTTCCATGGAACGGGGCCTGTATGGTGCATGAAATCTTCAGCCTGGAGAAGATAACCAAATTAAAAATACGGAACCCACAGGCAAAAGTCATTGCACACCCGGAATGCGAGGAAGCGGTGTTGAATGTGGCAGATTTTATAGGCAGCACTACCGGTTTATTGAATTTTACCAAAAAAGATACAGCAACGGCATATATCGTGGCTACCGAGACCGGTATTTTACACCAGATGCAGAAAGCAAGTCCGGGTAAAACATTTATTCCTGCACCGCCAAATAACAGTTGTGCCTGTAATGATTGTCCACATATGAAATTAAATACCCTTGAAAAATTATATTTGTGCCTTAAATACGAAATGCCTGAAATAATAATGGATGAGGAATTGCGACGGGCAGCCAAAAAACCGATTGACGAGATGCTAAAAATAAGTGCACATTATGGATTATAAAATTTTTGCCAGGTATTTTACGGTTTTGATAACAGGGTTTTGCATATTTTTTTTTACCGGTTGTTCCGGTAACGAAAAAAGCAATATTGATAATACATTCTATATAGAACTGGATAATTTTACCCATGACAGCCTGAGGCAAACCGTTTCAGAAAATATTTTCGGTAAAGTATCCTATTATAAAAATAAAGAACTACAGATACTTTCTTTGAATTATTTAACAGAGGAACACCCGAGTATGCATTATTTTCAGAATGCTGCAGCATTGACGAAAGAAATACAGCCGGGTACTAAAAAGGTAAAAATTACTTTCGGCGGCGAATTCTCGGTTGACAGTATCAGTTATTCACTTCAAAAATTTATTTACAGGAATAATACCTGGAATAAAGTTTCGGATATGGGTATGATAAAGGAACGGAACAGCTACAAAAAATCCAGCCGGTTTGCGATATTGGATTTTGGAATGCAGATCGTGAACAATACAGTTGTTTACACCTACAACTGATACCAGGGTAAATGTTCCGGCCGGCCCGGGTCGCAGCAAGCGGTATTTGGAAAAAAGATAAAGAAATTCACATCTTCTCACACATTCAGGGGCATTTTATAAAAAGGTGGTAAATACATGGCCCGGCCCCACATTTATTTCTGTATAAAATATTTTTTGTATTTTTTCATATATATTCTTTTAAACAGAAATATTATCATTGAACCAGCTATTGCGGCATATTCCTTTTTTAAAAGCGGTGTTTGTACACAGTATTTCTGCGTTTGGTGGTCCGCAGGGCCATGTGGGTATGGTTTTAAAAACATTTGTGGAAAGGCGCAGGGATGTAACGAAACAGGAGCTGATGGATTACATTTCTTTCTGCCAGTTATTACCGGGCGCTTCATCCACGCAAACACTTACCCTGATCGGTTATAAACGTGGCGGTATTAAACTTGCTGTGCTTACATTGCTGATCTGGATATTTCCGGCCTGCACCCTCATGGGCATTCTTTCTTTTGTGGTTGCAGATATCGACAACAACAGTGTTAAGGATACTTTGTTTCACTATATTCAACCCATGGCCATAGGGTTTTTGGCCTATGCTGCTTTTAAGGCATACCAGATCAGTATTAAAAATACGATCACGCAGGTGATCATGCTGGTAGCCTTAACGGCCACTTATTTTTTATTTAAAACCCCCTGGATCATTCCTTTACTGATCGTTTGCGGCGGGGTGGCAACGAACTTCAGCGACAGGCGTATTCCGGAAAAGGAAGTGATTAAGCCAAGGCAGATCCGGTGGACGAATATCTGGTTATTTGTTTTGATCTTTGTTGTTGCCGGTTTATTAAGTGAAACCGCGAGGAAACAGAATTGGGAAAATAAAAAACCATATAACCTGTTTGAGAACTTCTACCGTTTTGGTTCATTTGTTTTTGGAGGCGGGGATGTATTGATTCCTTTAATGCTTGATCAGTACGTGGTGAGGCCAACTTCAGAACGGGTGGTAAAGAAAAACCCCGACATCATACGGGTTGAAAGAGAGGATCTGCTTACAGGAGCAGGCATGGTACGCGCCATACCCGGTCCGGTTTTTTCCATTGCATCATTCATGGGTGGCATTGCCTTAAAGAACGAGGGGCCAAGGACCCAGTTGCTGGGGTGCATCATCGGTTCGGTTGCCATTTTTCTGCCCAGCGCCCTGCTGGTGCTTTTCTTTTTCCCGGTCTGGCAGAATTTCAAAAAATTTGTGGTTGTCTTCCGGTCGCTCGAAGGGATCAATGCTGCCGTGGTGGGTATTATGATAGCCGCAACGCTTTATTTACTCAAGGATGTTTCCATTATGTCGTATACCACAACCAGCCTCATAAATATGGCTGTTATTGCAGGAACTTTCCTGGTGCTGCAGTATACCCGGATTCCGCCGCCATTCATTGTTTTATTCTGTCTGATCACGGGTCTTCTTGTTTAGTTCAGGTACGGTAATAGGCACCGGTTTCTATTTCTTCTTTCACGATATCGGGTACCAGGAAGCGGATCGATTTCTTTTTTTTTATTAACTCACGTATATGTGTAGACGATATTTCAAGGAGTGGGGCATCCAGGACCCGGATCGCTGCACCGTGGGTTTCGGTTATCTCAAACCCGGGTCGTTTATAGATCAGGATGGGATGGTTTTTTACGATCACTTCAGCATTTTTCCATTTAGGGAGGTTTTGAAAACCGTCACTGCCCATTAAAATTGAAAATTCGTATCCGGGATATTTTTCTTTCAGGTAAGCCAGGGTGTCGATGGTATAGGATGGCCTGGGGAGATTGAATTCAACAGCACTTGCCCTTAAATTATTTTCACCGGCAATGGCCGACCTGATCAGGTGAAGCCGGTGGTATTCATTGAGCAAAGTGGCGGATTGTTTAAAAGGATTTTGAGGAGATACCACAAACCAAACCTGGTTAAGATCGGTTTCGTTTACTGCATGGCTGGCAATGATCAGATGCCCTACATGAACAGGGTTAAACGATCCGAAATAAAGTCCGATTTTCATTTACAGAATTTATAAAATAAGTTTACCGGGGCCTACCCATGTTCAGTTGCCACAGTCTCTTCAACCCAGATCATTTCTGCTTCATCCAGCCTGAGGCTTAAATGGTAGCCGGCTACTGTGATTGAAATAGGGTCACCCAAAGGAGCTTTTTGATCAACTTTTACCATTTCTCCCGGAATACAACCCATTTCCATCAGCTTTAAGAAAATATCATCATTTTCAAATGCAGTGATAACCGCTGTTTTTCCCACCCTTACTTCCGATAATCTTTTCTTCATGTATTTCAGGTTCGGTTAATTTATTACCTGTTGCAAATGTATCAAATCAATATTGTTATCTAATTTCGATATAAGAAATAAACCCATGCAAAGGATCCATTTTTATGCTTTAGACCGAAAATGTACTTTAAAAGACCGGAAAAGACTGAAGATCTTTATCGAAAGCCTGTTTGCCAGGGAAAGAAAGAAACTGGGTAGCCTATCCTATATTTTTTGTTCAGATGAACACCTGCTTGGTATAAATAAGGAGTTTCTTCAGCACGATTACTATACCGATGTGATCACATTTGACCTGAGTAGATCAAAAAGTGAAATAGAAGCAGAAGTGTATTTAAGTATTGACCGGATAAAGGATAATGCTAAACAGGCAGGCGTAACATTTACCGAAGAATTACACAGGATTATATTTCATGGCGCATTGCACCTTTGCGGCTATAAGGATAAGAAAACTAAAGAAATTGACCAGATGCGTCGTGCTGAAAAAAAATACCTTAATGGCTACTTTCTATAAAAACCCGTTTTCACGTGGAACACTTAAATATTGTTACAATATAATATATGTGTTCCACGTGAAAAAACAACCTTGCCTCGTGTACAAAAATTGGTTTACTTACCTTTGTTCCAAATGTTTCAGGATTACGATATTATAGTAGTGGGCGCAGGCCATGCCGGCTGTGAAGCAGCGGCAGCAGCGGCAAACCTGGGCAGTAAGGTTTTGTTGATTACCATGAATTTGCAAACCATTGCCCAAATGAGCTGCAACCCGGCCATGGGCGGAATAGCAAAAGGACAGATCGTTAGGGAGATCGACGCAATGGGTGGTTACAGCGGGATCGTCACGGATAAAAGTATGATACAGTTCAGGATGCTGAACAGGTCAAAAGGCCCGGCCATGTGGAGCCCCAGGGTGCAAAGCGACCGGATGTTATTTGCTGCAACCTGGAGGGAAATGCTTGAAAATACACCCAATGTGGATTTTTACCAGGATACCGTACAGGGAATTTTGGTTAAGGATGGAAGGGTAACCGGGGTTAGCACAGGGCTTGGGCATGAAATAAAGGCTAAAGCCGTGGTATTGACAAATGGTACTTTTTTGAACGGGGTCATACATATTGGAGAAAAAAACTTCGGAGGTGGAAGGATGGCCGAAAAGGCTTCAACAGGAATTACCGAGCAACTTGTTTCCCTGGGCTTTGAAACTGACAGGTTAAAAACAGGAACACCGCCGAGAATTGATGGCCGCAGCCTGGACTATTCAAAAATGGAGGAGCAGAAAGGAGATGAAGAAATTGTTGGGTTCAGCTACCTGGATATAAACCGGATCAGCCCGGAACAGCAAAAAAGCTGCTGGATCACCTACACAAATGAAAAAGTACACGAACTATTAAAGACAGGATTCGAACAAAGCCCTATGTATCAGGGCCGTATACAAGGTACAGGGCCCAGGTATTGTCCAAGTATAGAGGATAAAATAAGCAGGTTTGCACAAAGGGACAGGCACCAGCTATTTGTAGAACCGGAAGGAAATAATACAATTGAGATATATGTTAACGGGTTTTCAACCTCTTTACCGGAATCTGTTCAGTATCAAGCACTTAGACTAGTTCCTGGGTTCGAAAACTGTAAAATGTTCAGGCCTGGATATGCCATAGAGTATGATTTCTTTCCGCCAACACAACTAAAGTTCAGTTTGGAAACGAAACTGATCAATAACCTGTTTTTTGCAGGGCAGATCAACGGGACCACGGGCTACGAAGAGGCGGCCTGCCAGGGATTGATGGCAGGTATCAATGCTCACCAAAAAATAAGGGAACTGGAGCCATTCATTTTAAAAAGGAGTGAAGCATATATCGGGGTGTTGATAGACGACCTGATCAACAAGGGAACCGACGAGCCTTACCGGATGTTTACCAGCAGGGCCGAATTCAGAACGCTGTTGAGGCAGGACAATGCAGACCTGCGGCTGACAGAAAAAAGTTACCGCCTGGGACTTGCCTCGCAGGAAAGGATGGAAAAAGTAAAAGTAAAAAGAGAGCATGTAGAGAAAATAAAAGCTGCGCTGTCTGCCACAAGCCTTGATACAGCCGAAACAACCGGGTTTTTAGAAAGCGTACAATCGGCAACGTTATTAACTAAACAAAAAGCGGTACAACTGCTGCTGAGGCCGATGATTGGCCTGAAGGACATGATCAGCCATATTCCAAAAATAAAAGAACTGCTGGAGGGGTATGACAGCGAAACACTGGAGCAGGCAGAAATACAAATAAAATACGATACCTATATTGAAAAGGAAAAAGAACTGGTTTCAAAAATGGGCCAGTTGGAAGATCTGATAATTCCTGATAACTTTAATTATGAAAAGCTGGTTTCACTGAGCAATGAGGCCAGGCAGAAATTTACCAAAATAAAACCCCGAACCCTTGGACAGGCTTCCCGTATTTCGGGAGTTAATCCAAGCGATGTGCAAATATTGATGGTTTTTATGGGGAGATAAAAAAATACGACCATGAGCCTGAATTTTAAAAATGACACACCCAAAGAACTGATCTTTGAACACATTGCAGAATACCTGCATTTGCATGAACTTAAGATCCACCGGCAGGATAACACCAGGCCCTGGGGTGGTTTTTTTGTGATCGAAGAAACCGAGGCTGAAAAATTCATTAAACTCTATTTTCCCCACCTCACCAAAAAGGAATTAAGCATATCCGGCAAACTCAGCCCCAAAATACTGGTGGTGGCTCCCGAGAAAAGATTAAGCTGGCAGTACCATAACCGCCGGGCAGAAATATGGAAACTGATCGGCGGCACCGCTGCAGTAATAACCAGCAGTACCAATCACGAAAGCGAAAAAAAGTATTTAAATATTGGTGACATTATCCAGTTAAAACAGGGTGAACGCCACCGCCTGGTTGGCCTGGAAACCTGGGGGATAGTTGCCGAGATCTGGAGGCATACCGACGCAGAAAACCCCAGCGACGAAGAAGATATCGTGAGGTTGCAGGATGATTTTGGCAGGTGATCTGCCGGGATAACGGGCCGGCAAATTGATAAAGTTTTGTAAAAACAAGTGCTGTTGGGTATTGTTTGATGTGCAATCAACCCTTATTTTTCCTCTTGATTACAGAACCTGATTTCAACAACCCAACCGGTATTCCACCAATGAGATATTTTTTATTGCTGCTTGCTGTGTTCATCACCGTTAACGCGCATTCGCAAAATAAGCTGGCGCTGATCGTGGCTGTGGGAGAATACCCCGCAGCAAGTAAAATAAAGCCCATCGCATCGGTAAACGATGTAAAATATATCAAGGCTGCACTGGGCCGGAACGGCTTTGCTGAAAAAAATATAGATACCCTGATCAATAGCAAAGCAACAAAAGCCGCCATCCTCAAGGCGCTTGACCGGCTTGCAGCAAATGCCAATAACAATGATATCGTGGTCATTCATTTCTCCTGCCATGGCCAGCAGATCAGGGACCAGAAAACCATTGAACTTGGTAAAGACGAGGATGATGGTTATGACGAGGCGTTTATACCCTATGATGCCATGGCAAAATACAGCCCAACCGGTTACCGGGGCCAAAATCACCTTCGCGACGATGACCTCTACCCGTTGCTGTTAAATATCCGGAAAAAATTAGGCCCCGGCGGCAGCCTGCTGGTGCTTTTGGACGCCTGCCACTCTGGAACGGGTACACGCGATGAAAGTTTTGCGGTAACCCGGGGTGAACCCATCCCTTTCCCGGACCCTGAAAACCCCATGGACTCGGTCATCAACCTGTCTGCAGCAGAAGCCAGGCAGGGATTTTTTGAAACCATGGCAGATTCGGTTGCCAACCTGGTTGTGATAAGCGCCTCATCGCCACACCAGGAAAACAAGCAGGTGGTGATCAATAATGAGGAGCTTGGATCCCTGTCTTATTCCTTTTATAAAGCAATACATGAAATGACGGCCGGCAATACCTATGGATTGCTCTTTGAAAAGATCAGGGCAACCATGCAGGCCCATATTCCCGAACAAATACCCATGATCGAAGGGAACGTACAACAGTTCCTGTTTAGCGGAAAATATAAAACCAAGGAAGACAAAGTTTATATACGGGTAGGTATGCCGGGTAGTCCCGGAGCCAGGGACTCTGTATTTTCCGTTGAAAAAGGGCTGATGGATAATATGGCAAAAGGGGCTTCCTGTAAAATTTATAAAGCAGAATCCAGGGAGGTGTATGCCAATGCTGTAATAAAAAGGGTTGAAAGTTTTAAAAGCTATGGAATTGCAGAAAAAGAGTTACAAAAAAATGAATTGTATGAAATAAAGATAGAAGAGGAAAATTACGGCAACCTGGAGGCTGCCCTGAAGCTGAGCTTTCCGGAGACCGATCCTGCGGCAAAAAAACTGGAAAAGCAGGTCAAACAGCTTATTAAACCATACGGCTTTTTAAAAATATCAGCGCAGGCAGATTTTCAGCTGGAGGTAAAAAAACAGGGAGAAGATAAACAGGCTATACTTACAGACAGGAACAACAAACCCATTTGGTCGTCCGGGGTTTTGGGTAAAGATTCTTTGTCGGCCGAACAGCAGCAACAATTCATTGCAGGAATTAAAAAAGAGTTAAGGATAAAATATTTAAGAACCATGCCCGATGGAGGCGAGCTGGCTAAATATGTAACGGCTGAAATCGTTCCTGCAAAGGGGCATGTTAAACCGGAACCAATAGAACTGGGTGCCGGTGACGGGTATGCGCTTCACATACGGAACAACAGTAGCCAAAGGCTATACTATACCGTTTTGGATATCTATCCCGATAACCAGGTGGAAATCCTGTACCCATACAAGGGAAAAGAACCGGCTGATTATGCCGTAGAGAAAAACAGCACGGTTGTCCGGAAACTGGCGGTTAGTGCAGGCACGCCCCCCGGCACCGAGTTTTTAAAAATAATCGTCTCCAGGGAGCCCATGGACCTGAGAAGTGTTTTTGATAAAAGAATCACAAGGGATAATATGCAGTCTTTCCAGGCGTTATTGGATGACCTGTTCAATGAAAAACCCGGACCGGCCGCAACCAGGGCCGATATATCGGACATAAAAACAGATGAAACCGGAATCATTTCCGTGAGCTTTATTATAAAAAAAGATTAACCCATTCAGTTGAAATTACCGTTCAAAAAATATTATCTCTGCTCAATATTTCTATTGACCTGCGCACTGGCTTCTGCCCAGCAGCCTGTTAATACCGAAGAGAAGGAACTGTACTTTAAGATCTACTATGTGTACAGGGTAAATGATACCAACATCGCTTTTATCAGCGACGCCCAGGGCCTGGGCATTAAAAAGGGGAATTTAATAAACTCATTCCAGGCCTACTCTAGCATTAAAAATGCAGCGGGGCAAAACCGGAAATTCACGGCAGCGGGTACCGGAAAAATAGCGAAAGCGGACAGTATCATAGCCGCCATGGTAAAACTGTTCTCACGGGCAGACTCCCTTGAAAAAGGTGACCTCATCTCGATCAGGTTAAATATCCCGAAGGTTGATTACCGGGGCATTTTCTCTGACCTGGCATTTAACCAGATCTATTTTACCAATTCAAATAATAAGAACTTTTATAGCCTCAGGAATATTCTTTACACAGACAGTAAGCAGAAAGAAGATTCCCTGTATTCGGTATTCCTGGAAGACCTGCACGAATCTTATACTTCCATGAAAGACAGGGAGGACATAAAAGAAATGCTTAACCGGAAGATTGGTGGTGGAAGGTTTGCCGGAAAAACATACCTGGAATTGTTGCGGGATGCAACCAGGCAGGACCTGGAAAGTTTTTTGCTTTTTGTAAATGCATACCCCGATAACTACCGGGGCAAAAATTTTAAGTTGAATGAAACCTTTGTTACCTGGGCATTGAACAACGCCCCCTACAGCCATGGCGAAGTAAAAAAAGCATTGTTTCCTGTTTATAAAAACAAAGACAAATTTTTAAAACAGCTTGCATTATATAAAAGCAGCATTATTGATGATAATTTTTGCCTTCATTTTATTAAAGATGTGGAAAAACTGATCACCAATGATAAATTTACCGAAGCCTCGGCCTATAATGATTTTATAAAAACAGTTGCCTATGCGGTTAATGATACCGCGGGTAAATCCATTGCCTGGGTGATGGAGGCAGAAATAAACCACAAGCAGGACAGGTATGAAATTGCAGTTATACAGTGCGATTCTGCCATTAAATATGCAGTCATGGCAAAGCAGCATGAATATGAACTGGCGGCCGTTTCCAAAAAAATATTCTGCCTCACTAAGCTGATACGGTATTCACAGGCAAAAGACCTGATCCGGGAATTTGAAATAAAGATCGAGGCCTATAAATCAACCCTGCTGGAAAATGTGTACAACAGCAACCGGCAAAAAAGATACGAATACGAAGGATCCATGTATTACGCCGAAGGCAATTATGAACTTGCCCTGAAATCGTATAAAAACCTGGTTGAACTGAATAAAGGGATAAACAGCATACAGGCCCAGGTAAAAAATGCCCATTACCTTGCTTTTATCGGCCGTGTAAATAATGACCAGGGAAAACCGGCAGAGGCTTTGGAGGCATTCGCCGGCGCAGCCCGCACTTACCGGATAAATTATGATACACTTAACTGGGCCAAGGTGCAAAATGACATGGCCTACAGTTATTATAAACTGGCCAATTACAGTAAATGCATGGCCATGACCGATTCCGCCCTGGGTAAATTATTACTGATCAAAAACTATAACGATGCCGGCTATTCTAAATCCTTAAAGGGAAGCTGTTACTGGGAACTGGGAAAATATGATTCAGCTGTTATTTCACACAAAGAATCGATCGGGCTCAGGAAAAGGGCAAATAATTTATCAGGCCAGGCACATTCATGGAAAAGTATCGGTGAATTATATTTATTAAGCGGGCAGAAAAACCAGGCCCTGGTGGCCTATGATTCTGCTGCCGGGTTTTACCGCCAGCTAAAAGACAGCTCGGGGCTTGCCGAAACGTATAATAAAAAGGGGAACGTTTTTTATAATGATGAAAACAATAAAAAGGCAGTAGAGTATTTTGAAAGGGCAAACGGGATAAACAGCAAATCCTCAGTAGAGGCATTGTATAATTTAGGAAATGCATGGTTTGATATGGATTCGGTTAAAGCCCGGAATTACCTTATCGCCTGCAGCCAATTAAGTGAAAGCACCAAAAACACGGCATACTTTTTTGATGCAAACAGGTCCCTCGCCAGCCTGGCTTACAAAACAGGCAATGCGGCTGCCGGCGATAAGTATTTAGAAGCATGCTTTGGCCTGAGCAAACAATTGAATACGGCACAGAGTTATGGCGATTGCCTGTCATTAAAAGCCTACGGATTTAAATCACAATCCCAATTAGACAGCGCCATGCATTATTACAACCTGGCCATACAGGTTTTTGATACGGTCAGCCAGTCCGGTGTGATCTGGCAACTTAACAATATTGCCGAACTGAATATCTCCATGGGCAATTTTCCAAAAGCAAAAGAAGCATTTAATAAAGCCATTCAGCTTGCCCAGGCTGGGAATAACAGCATTGCGCTGGGAACAACCCTGGAAGCGACCTCATTTTTATACGGCCTGACAGGAGAATTTGAGGAAGGCTTAAAGAACAGCGACAGCGCCCTGGCAATTTTCAGCAGGTCGGGCAATAAGCTAAGACTGGCGAACACTTATTTATCCCGTGGCACATTGTATAAAAGCATGGGGGATTATAACAAATCCATCAATGCATTTTTACTGGCCGATAGTTTATATATTGATCAGCAGGCCGTTGAGAACAGGAGCGTTGTTTCAACCAATATCGGTGTAACCTACTTTACCCAGCAGGATTATGTAAATGCATTAAAATACCACAGGCTTGCATTGGACCAGCTTAAAAAAGGGCTCATCAATGAAAGCTACCTGTTGGGCAAGGGAAATATTGCTGAAGATCTTTTTTACCTGAAAAAATACAAAGAGGCTGAAGCAGACCTGCTGGAGGTTTTCCCGGTAACCAGGGATAAAAAAATGCACCGCGTTGCATCGGGCATGGCATTAAGCCTGGGTAAATTATATTACGAGACAAAGCAAACAGACAGGTCGGTCAGCTATTTTGATTATGCAGCGGAATATGCCAACAGCAGCGGTGAAAAAGAAAAAGCAATTGAGGCGCTGACCTACCTGGGTCAGATCAACAAGGACAGGGGTAAAACTGAAAGCGCTGAAAATGATTTCCGAAAAGCGGCAAACATTGTTATAGATTATCACATCACGCTGGGCTGGGAACCCTTTTATCAACTGGGACTTTTATTTTATACACAGAACAAATATGACAGCGCTTTACAGTATTTTAAAAAGGCCGTTGAATTGCTTGATAAAAATGCTGAAAACCTGTATGGCGGGGAAGAAGCGCGGAAAATATTTAACAATGACCCTAAAAAATCTGACCTCTACAACAAGATCACTTTTTCATACTACAACCTGGGCAATATCAACGACGCATGGGCCTATGCCAACAGGAGCAATATTGCGGGTATAAAGGAACTGTCGGGCACCCTGTCATCGTCATCCAATAATGAAGAAAAAAATGAAGCGCTGAAGAAATTGCTTGCCTTGCAGCAGTCCAAGAAGGCATTGGAAAGTACAATGGAAAAACAGGAAGGGTCAGCAAAGGAAGAAACCCTGAAAAAGATCGAGATCGTGGAGGCCAATTACAATAATTTCCTGCAGGATGTGGTGGAAAAATACCCTGAATTAAGTATTTACTTCAGCAGGTCAAACGCTGATGAGTTTAACAACTACAAAAGTAAATTACCCGAAGATGTAGCTGTGCTATTATACCTGCTGAACAATAATACATTGATGATCTTCTCATTGACCAGGGAAAAACTTTCAGTGGATACTATGACGGTTGATATCAGCCCTGCTGTAAATACATTTATTGAAGCCATAAAAAATACCTCCAAACAAACCGGAACAGGCCCGTTGGCATTAAGGTCTGAACCGGTGGATGAGGACAATACAGCAACCGTGGTTGAATTCAAAGACCTTTCCAGCCGGTTGTATCAGATGCTCATTTCAACCGTGGCTAAAAAAATAAGTGGTAAAAAGAAACTGTGTATTATACCAACCGGCGTTTTCAGCAACCTGCCCTTTCAGTGCCTTGGTAAAAAAACGGCCGGGAATACATTCAGGTTCCTGATCGAAGACCATAATATTTTTTACACCAATAAAATGTCGGTTTTTAATTCAGATGAAAAGGACATTGCTCTAAAAACCGGATTGAAATCTTTTGCTGCATTTGGTGTGCCTGACGCAACGTTGCAGTTTAATATAAGCGAAGTAAAAGAGATCGGGAAGATCCTCGGATCAGATTCAACCGTGTATTCCGACTCAAGGGCAACCGAAAGCCTGGCCAAACAAAGCCTTCGTCAAAAGAAATATATACACTTTGCCACACACGGGGTACTGAATTATTCATCAGATTATTCACAGTCGTACCTGAAATTATTGCCCGATAAGGACACCAGCAACGGCAATAACGGGCAATTGACCATGCGGGAGATCCAAAGCCTTGGGATAACCGACTGTAATATGGTCATTCTTTCTGCCTGCCAGACCGCAGTGAGTAAACAGCTGGTAAAGGGCTGGAACATTTCTCCGGCCAATTCGTTCCTCGTAAGCAATGTAAAAACTGTTGTTGCCAGTTTATGGAAAGTAGCCGACGAGCCAACGGGGTTATTGATGCAATATTTTTATGAAAACCTTTCGTTGCCGGTACCGATGGAGAAATCAGAGGCGCTTAGGCAGGCACAGGTAAAACTAAGCCAGGTTCCCCGTTTCAGCCATCCGAATTACTGGGGCGCATTTGTACTTTACGGCGACTGGCGGTAACAATAAATACCCGCTGCAGGGTATGTTTCAAAATTGAACCAGGCATTAACTTTAAACAATAAATAAATAAATTATGAAAAAGGTTGTTTTACTGATCGCGGGAATTTTCTTTTTGATGTTAGAAATGAACGCACAAAGATTGCCCCTCGGCTCCAAACCCACAAAAGACCCTTGTACAACGGAGATGGGTTTTGCCATGTTGCCGGTAGCTATAGATACCACAGTAGGCAGAAGTGTTGCAAACAATGATGTACTGTGGGAAAATGGCGATGTAATACTTGTAAAATTTATGGACAATGCCGGAAGCCAGCAGGTACGTAATATGATCATGCAGCACGCAAAGATCTGGGAACAATATGGCAATATTACATTTAAGTTTGTGCCGGACGATACCGAAGCCACCAATATCAGGATAAAACTGGGCAGTAAGAAAGATAACCGCGGACACAATTCGCAACTGGGCATCAAGTGTAACAATGTACCGCAGTATATGCAAACGATGAACCTGGATACTTCGGATTTTATAGATTACAAGGCGTACATAGATCAGTATAAGAACGGCGGGCCTTTTCTGAATTATCTCCGGAATAAAGGAACCGATTTTAAGAACTATACCTACAAGGACCTGTTCCGCGACGTGATCGATTATAAAGACCCGTTTGTTAAATGGAATTACGACGCCATGCGTGGCACAACGGCACACGAGTTCGGCCATGCCCTTGGTTTACTTCACGAACAGAGTTATCCCAACGGGATAAAATGGAACAAGGACACCGTGTATAAATACTATGCCAAATACCAGGGCTGGAATAAAGCAAAGGTTGATTTTAATGTACTGGAAGCAAGTGACTTTTTTTATACAAACGGAACTTCCTACGATCCAAAGTCAATTATGCATTACCCAGTGCTTGCCTGGCAAACAGTTGATGGCTTTACGGTAGGCTCAAATGACGACCTCTCTGCCGGGGATAAAAAAATAATTGCTGCCTTGTATCCAAAAGATAAAAAAGTATCAGACCTGGCTGTTCCAAAAATTGAAGTGAACAACATCAATTACGGCGACGTAAAAACGGATAATGTAAAAAAGGGAATTTTAATTTACCCTTCATTTGATATTAAAACAAGCGCCCTTTTGGGGGCTGTGTACCTGGTAGCCAGGCTGACCACCGAAGACGGTTTGTATTATATCCCAACAACCAATGCCAATTACAGCTGGAACAAGATGGCCGCTACCTACATTAAACTGAAACTGCTGCCAAGTACCAAAACTAGCTTCAATAAAGGAACCCAAAAAAATCTTGAGCTGTTTTTCCCGTTCAAGGAAATGCCCGACCTGGGAGGAAAAAATGTAAAGATCGAGTTCTCGGTTTACCAGGATGATGTGGTGAATAACAGGTACCAGAAACTTACTTTCAACTTCCTTTCATCCCCGGTAGCAGTGCCGAAATAAAGATCAAAGGCCAACGATAAACTTTAAAAGAAAGATAAAAGGTAAAAGAACCCCGGTTTCCAAACCGGGGTTCTTTATTTTTAAATCAATCAGCAGCAATAGGATTTTTTGCGGCAAGCACCATTCTCAGCTCGCCATAACTAAATCCATCCGGCAAATTGTCAAGGAGCGTTTTAAGGCTGCCAGAGCCGTGTATGGCAACTGCTTCATTGATCATTTTTTGCTTCTCCTTACTGACCAGGTCGTCGATATTTATTTCACCGGATCCAACAAAATATACAAGATGGCCCTCAATGGTGGTTTGTGCCAATTTTCTTTCACTTGCAATGGCAGCCAGGTCTTTTCCTTTTTTATACAGATCAAAAGATATATTTTTTGTATCCGGCTTATTACCTAACGGTGTTTTCCTTTCTTTTTTTGGACCTGTTTTATTCAAAACCATCATATTGGTTTCGAGGCCATACCTTTGGCAATAACTTTCTACAGCTTCCAGGATCTCATCTCCATACTTTTCAGCTTTTGCCTTTCCAAACCCGCGGATCTGCTGCAGGTCTTTTTTTGTAAGCGGCAGGTATGTGCAGATCTCCTGTAAGGAAGCCTGGTTTGCCACCAAATAAACAGGTTGCCCGGTTTCGGCACATACCATATTGCGCCAGCGTTTTAAGGTGTCCAGCAATTCGGCATTTGCTGCACCGGTTGTGGCCTCAGCTTTTTCACCTGCGTAACATGTGATGTTAAACCTTGGCTGTACATATTTTAATTTATGCTGTAAAAAGCCGGTAACCGAAAAAGCCTGTTTGCAATACTGCATATAAAAATTACAGTTGTACAATGCCAGGGCCAGCTCGTTCAGTTTTTCATTGACGGGTGCTGCTGCTTCTTTATATTCTGTGAGCAGCGGGTGCGACCTGGCCTGATCTGAATAAGCTTCCAGTTTTGGAACAAAATGATTCGCTGCGTCTGAGATCCTTTTTTGCAGCAGCTCATTTTTTTCGATTACCCCTTCCTGTTTCATTAAACCTGCGATTACCCCGTTGAATTTTAAGCCAACAGCTTTATCGGAAGCGAACTGCAGTTTAAGGTTATTGATCCAGTTCGGGGCTTCGCTGTTTAATTTATCATGATGCTGGTTAATTTGAAAAGCAAGCTGGTCAATGGCCATATTGATCTCTCCCAAAGAAAAAATGTCTTCCAGCAATTGTTGGGTAAACAATTGCCTGGCGCCGGCAAAACGTTCTTCCAGGGAACCTTTGTAGGCAAGAGACTCTTGCCCCTTGATCACATTTTCGTTACTGTGTATGGCCGACGGAGGAATTTTGCTTAATAAAACAATTCCATCCAGCCCGGTACAGCGGCTCAGTGCAACATATACCTGCCCGCTGCTGAAAGCAGCGCCGGCATTGATCATCACTTTATCAAAAGTAAGTCCCTGGCTTTTGTGTATGGTTATTGCCCAGGCAAGCCTTAACGGGTACTGGGTGAAAGTGCCCAGGGTTTCCTGCTCCAGTTTTCCATCTGACCTGTTGAGGGTATAACGGCTGTTTTCCCAGGTTTCCATACCTACCGCAATTTCATTCCCGTCGCAATCCACCGTTATTTTATCTTTTTCCAGGGACTTTATGATACCAACTTTTCCATTATAGTATCTTTTTTGTGCGGCATCATTTTTTAAGAACATCACCTGTGCCCCTTCTTTCAGGGTCAGTTCAAATTCTACCGGGTACATGTTTTCCGGGAACTCATTTTCAACTTTGGCCTGATAAGTAAAGGTTGCCGCATTGAGTTTATATAATTGTTGCTGGTTGATCTGGTCTGCCTGGTTGTTGTGTGAGGTTAACGTGATATAATTTTCATCACGGCCGGGTTGAAAATCCGGATCGTACCTTAAGTGGAGGTCTTCAAAATCATCAGCGTCCATCTGGTTGTTGCGCACTTTGTTCAGCAGTCGCACAAAACTTTCTTCTTTCTGCCTGTAAATTTTATCCAGCTCGATCAACAGGGGAGATTGTTCTTTGATGGCCAGGCTGTCGAAGAAGAAAGGCGATTCATAATATTCATTTAAAATACCCCATTCATGGTTTTGGGCAACGGGGGGCAACTGGTGCAGGTCGCCGATGCACAATAACTGAACGCCGCCGAATGGCAAATGATAATTTCTCCGGGCATGTTTTAAAATGGTATCGATGGCATCCATAACATCACAGCGAACCATGCTGATCTCGTCAATCACCAGCAACTCCATTTTACGCAGCAGTTGTTGCCGTTGTTTGGTGATCCTGATCCTGGCCAGCAGCTCTTCTTTATGGATCTTTGTTGGCAAAAATGGATGGAAGGGCAACTGGAACAAACTGTGTAAAGTAACGCCTCCCGCATTAATCGCTGCTACACCTGTTGGTGCGGCCACTACAATGTTTTTGGTGGAATTTTCCTTAAGGTATTTTAAAAAGGTGGTTTTCCCTGTACCGGCCTTCCCGGTAAGAAAAATGTTTTCGCTGGTTTCTGTAACAAAGCGGTAGGCCAGTTCGAAAAGTTCGTTACGTTCAATTGGTTGCATTACAATAAAGATAAGATCATATTAATAAACCGGAACCATTTAACCGGCCGGACAAAGCCGGTCCTTTCCCGGATTTTCTCCTGAAAATCTGTTTTTTTTCCGTTTGAGAACAGTACAGGCTTTATTATCATTGTACCGGAAGATCAAAAAAGATAGAAAAGCCTTTACATAGGGTACGTTGCAAAAGCTTCTCTATCTTAAACCGGAAATCAGGCCGTAGCCTTACTGCCAAGCATCAGCAATTCATTTACTTCAACTTCGGAAATGAATTTCTTAACGCCCTCTTTGTCAGTATAACTCCGGCTGATGAGTTTGCCTTCAATGGCAACCTCACTTCCTTTGTTCAGGTACTTTTCAACGATGTCGGCGATCTTGCCCCAGGCTACCAGGTTGTGCCAGGTTGTTTCTTTTACCTTTTCGCCTTTGGCGTTGCGGTAAATTTCGTTTGTGGCAATACTGAAGCGGGCCAGTTTTTTTCCGCTTTGGGTGTTTTTTACTTCCGGGGCATTGCCCAGGTTACCGATGAGCTGAACTTTGTTTTTTAATGCGTACATGTTTTTTGAATTTGTGTCCCGCCACAGGCGGAGACGGTTATTAATTTATTCCAATCGTCCGGGGTTGACGTCATTTCCGGTTGACAGTGCAAATATGGGATGACGGGAGTGGTAAAGCCGGAGATTATCCTTTTACTTACTGATATAAGTGTTTGTAAACGGGTATTACGATTATACGGACAAGTTATATTTAATAAAACCCAATCCTGCACTATGTTACATCAAAAGCAAACCAAAACATGCCTGCAATGCGAAAGAACGCTGAAAGGCAGGAGCGACAAAAAATTCTGTGATGATTATTGCCGGGCAACATTTAATAATGAACTCAAAGGGGCCGCCAATAATTACATGCGCAATGTGAACAATGCGCTCGGTAAAAACCGCCGCATCCTGGAAGGCCTGATCCCGGCCGGCGAGCAGAAGGCCAAAATAAAACTGGATAAATTATTGCACCAGGGGTTCCAGTTCAAATACTGCACACATATATATACCAATCACAAAGGAAATGCCTATCAATTCTGTTATGAATATGGCTACTTACCGCTGGAGAATAACTGGTACCTGGTCGTGAAGCGGAATGAGGATTGAGGTAAACAGAAGTACCGGAATATCCCCGTTTCTTTTCAATATCCATGCGATTCAGTGGCAATTATGAAGTATTTTTGCAGGCTTAATCACTGAATTTGCGATTGACTTTAAATAACGCTGCCCCTATTATTCTTTCATTTGTATTTGTGTTTTGCCTAAATCAAAAAGCAAATGCACAATGCGGCACACCCATATCCGTTTTTCCATACAATGAAGGTTTTGAAACCGGCAACGGCGGCTGGACACCCGGCGGAACTTTTTCTTCCTGGGCATGGGGCACGCCTTCAAAACCGGTGATCAACAGTGCAGCTAACGGAACCCGGTGCTGGAACACAGGCGGGTTGACAGGCAGTGCCTATAATGACGCAGAGGCATCCTGGTTACAGAGCCCTTGTTTTGATTTTACTGCACTTCCTTACCCCTATATTAGTTTCAATATTTTTTGGGAGACGGAACAGCGTTTTGACGGCGCCGGTTTTCAATATTCCACCAACCTCGGAGTATCCTGGACCAACCTTGGAAATTATTCCGGACCTACAAATTGTTTAACCGAAAACTGGTTTAATTTTTCGCCGGTCACATATTTATCTGGCCTTACATCGGTTCGGGATGGCTGGTCGGGCAATATACAGCCAACCGCGGGAAGTTGCCTGGGCGGAAACGGCAGCGGCGGCTGGGTAAATGCAAAACACGCCATGCCCAACCTTGCCGGAGAACCCAATGTGATCTTCCGGTTTATTTTTGGCGCTGGCACACAGTGCAATGCCTATGATGGTTTTGCAGTAGATGATATCATGATCGGGAATGCCCCGCCCAACAATGCATCCTTTACGTATTCATGTACAAACAGTACCACCATCGTTTTTACCAATACATCGTCGCTTTGCCCGGCCACAAGCTGGGATTTTGGAGATCCTGCATCAGGACCGGCCAACAATACATCAACCCTTGCAAACCCAACCCATATTTTTTCCGGCCCCGGAACATATACCATTACATTAAATGCTACCGGCCCGGTTAATGCACCATCAACAACGTCACAAACGATACATATTCTTGGCTTAACCACTTCGGTTACCAACAACAATAATTGTTTTGGTGATAATACCGGTGCTG
>CAZBIK010000021.1:0-19595 GCA_964491955.1 uncultured Ferruginibacter sp. | reverse complement strand
GGGCCAATTCAGTATGTTTGGCTGGCCGGTGGTTTCTGAATTTGGATTGTGGCCTTGCAAACGGTCAGATACTTTTTTGAGGTCGGCCGTGTTGTGCAGCACAACGGTAAAACCATGGTTTTCCAAAAAGAATGAACCGGTAGAAAAATCGCCCCGGTATTCAACCCGGCTGTCCCACTGGCCCTTGTTTTGGATGAACTCCATTTGTGCCTGCAGGTGTTGTACGGTAAAAACAAATGAGAACAGAAAAAATAACTGCCGCCATATTTTAGTTGAGATCTTCAATTCCTTATTTTTTACAATTTACAGAAATATTGCGATAAAAATACTGATTTGATTATCACAATCGTGTCAAATTCATTTACGAGATCCTGCTCCATGCCGTTTTGGCTTTTTGCTGTTGCAGGTAATTTTTAACAGGCAAATGTTCATCATTGGCCAGTTCCGGGTCTGTTGTCAATATGTTTTCCGCAGCTTCCCGGGCGGCTTCCAGTATGGCTTTGTCCTGAACAATGTTTGCCAGTTTAAAATCAAGCAAACCACTTTGCCTGGTGCCCCCGATATCACCGGGGCCACGTATTTCAAGGTCTTTCTCTGCAATTTTAAATCCATCATTGGTGGCCACCATGATCTTTAACCGTTCCCGGGCATCGGCTGATATTTTTGGCCCTGTTAATAATATGCAAAAACTTTTTTCTGCACCCCTTCCTACCCTGCCGCGCAACTGGTGCAATTGTGACAGGCCAAATTTTTCGGCGCTTTCAATGACCATCACCGTGGCATTGGGCACATTCACTCCAACTTCTATAACGGTGGTACTTACCATTAGTTGTGTATCGGCATTCACAAAACGCTGCATATTGGTTTCTTTCTGACCGGCTTTTTGTTTCCCGTGTACCATACTGATCCAGTATTTTGGTTCCGGGAAAAAAGATTTCACTTCTTCATATCCCTTCATCAGGTTCTCGTAATCCACTTTACTGCTTTCTTCTATCAAAGGGTACACGATATAAGCCTGCCTGCCTTTTGCAATCTCTTCCTTTACAAAATCCATGACCTGCGGCCTGGCACTTTCTGAACGGTGCAGTGTGTGTATGGTTTGCCTGCCGGGCGGCAATTCATCGATCACACTGTAATCCAGGTCACCATAAGCCGTAAGCGCCAGTGTGCGGGGAATAGGCGTAGCCGTCATGACCAGGATATGCGGCGGAACAATATTTTTTTTCCACAACCGGGCCCGCTGTGCCACCCCGAATTTGTGCTGTTCATCAATAACCACAAAGCCCAGGTTCTTAAAGACCACCTGGTCCTCGATCACGGCATGGGTGCCGATCAAAATATGCAAAGAGCCATCTTCACAAAGTCTTAAAATTTCTGCCCGCTGTTTTCCTTTAGATGAGCCCGTGAGCAATTTTACACAAACCGGCATTTCTTTTATAAGAGCAGAAATACTGTTGTAATGCTGCTGCGCCAGGATCTCTGTTGGCGCCATGATCACACCCTGGAAACCGTTATCGGCTGCGATCAGCATCATCATCAGGGCAACTATGGTCTTGCCGCTGCCCACATCTCCCTGTAAGAGGCGGTTCATTTGTTTGCCGCTGCCTGCATCCGTACGTATCTCCCTTAACACTTTTTTCTGTGCATTTGTTAACTCAAAAGGCAAATATTGTTTATAAAAAGAATTGAACAGCGCACCTACTTTATCAAATATCAAACCTTTACTGTGCCTGTGCCTTGCCGATTTGATAAGGCCCAGCCTCAGTTGTGCAAAAAAAAGTTCTTCAAACTTTAACCTGCGTACCGCATGGTTGTAATGTTTATCCGTTGCCGGAAAATGGATATGGTTGCAGGCATTGAAATGGCTGATGAATTTATATTGCCTGATGACGGATCCCGGCAAATTCTCGGGAAGGTCCTTTTCGGAGAGCAATTGCAGTAAAGCATAGGTTAGTTTGCCAATGGCTCTGCCGTTCAGGCCTTTGGCCTTAAGTTTTTCGGTAGAAGGATACACAGGCTCGAGGTAATATTTACCTCCTGCTTTCTGAGCCGTAAAATTTTCAATTTCGGGATGTGCGATCTGGGGTTTGCCGAGAAAGAAACCCAGGCGCCCAAAAACCAGGTATTGATGGCCAACCGACAATGCTTTCTGTATCCAGCTTATTCCCCGGAACCAAACCAGTTCCATTTCGCCGGTATCATCCTGCAGTTTTGCGGTCAGCCTTCTTCCCCTGCCCTCACCAATCAGTTCGAGATGTGTTAATGTACCGGCAACCTGCGCATATTCATTAACGGGCGACAGGCCGGCAATTTTATCCAGTTTGGTTTTATCAACATGCCTGAAAGGATACAGTTCCAGCAGGTCACGAAAAGTGAACACCTCCAGTTCCTTTTTTAACAGGTCGCCCTTTAAAGTAGTTACACCATGCAAATATTCAATAGGGCTGCTCAGTATGGTTGAATGCGGACTGATGGGAATTGTTTTTACAAATATACAATCCAGGCACCGCCTGTACGCCCCTGCAGGGAGAGAAAAATGGAAGATTTAAAAAGTAACTGAAATCAATTGATGAGCGATCAGCGTTTTGGATTATTTTGAAAGCGCCTGGGTTTGCTGAATTTTTTATGGCCCGAATGGCCATGAGCCGGTGCCGTATTATAACCCGGTGTTTCTCCCAATTCTTCGGGTACCACTGCTTTGGTCACCGGTTTTCCCAATAATTTTTCTATGGCCATAAATTTGCGTTGCTCTTTTACCGTTACAAAGGTATAAGCTGTGCCTTCGGCTGCTGCCCGGGCGGTACGGCCAATGCGGTGCACATAATCTTCCCCGTCGTGCGGCACATCGTAGTTGATGACCAGGTCGATATTGTCAATATCAATACCCCTGCTCAAAATGTCGGTGGCCACCAGGATGGGCAGCCTGCCGCTTTTGAACTGGATCAATACGTCTTCCCTTTTGTCCTGGTCAAGGTCGCTGTGGATCTCATCGGCCAGGAACCTGGCCCGTTTCAGGTCACGCGTTAATTGTTTGACACTGATCTTACTGCTGCA
This sequence comes from uncultured Ferruginibacter sp., assembly GCA_964491955.1. Lineage (GTDB taxonomy): Bacteria > Bacteroidota > Bacteroidia > Chitinophagales > Chitinophagaceae > Ferruginibacter. The sequence goes on along the minus strand of CAZBIK010000021.1, from coordinate 16,541 downwards.
GAAGATCAAAACCGATTTAAAATCTTTTTTGCCCAGCAGGTGCTTAACCAATGGGATCTTCTGGGTATCATATACGATAAATGCTTCCTGTATGATCTTTTCGGGCGGCTTGCTTATCGAGATATTCACTTCTTCCGGCTGGTGCAGAATCTTTCTTGCCAGTTCCCTGATCTTATGCGGCATGGTAGCCGAGAAAAGGAGGTTCTGCCGTTTTTTGGGCAGGTTATCAATGATGAACATGATGTCGTCGTAAAAGCCCATGTCAAGCATGCGGTCGGCTTCATCAAGTACCAGGTATTTAAGACCGGCCAGTTTTACATAGCCCATTTTAATATGGCTCATCATTTTGCCCGGTGTGCAAACCACCACATCGGCACCATGGCTCAATGCCTTTTTTTCCTGTACAAATGCATTGCCATCGCCACCTCCGTACACTGCAATTGAACTTACTGATGTAAAATAAGAAAGCCCTTCCATATGCTGTGCGATCTGTACGGCCAGTTCACGGGTTGGAACTATGATCAGGGCATTGTTGGTATGATCTTCATGCGGGGTGGTAATGATCTTATTGATCAAAGGCAATAAAAAAGCCGCTGTTTTGCCGGTTCCTGTCTGTGCAGAGGCGATGACATCTTTGCCGGCCATGATCAGGGGGATCACCTGTTCCTGCACGGGAGTTGCGTTTTCATAACCGGATGCGTCAATTCCTTCCATTAACCGTTCGTCGAACCCAAAATCTGTAAACTTCAAAATAAATTATTTTTTTAGATGCGGCGAAGATACTGAATATAGGCCTACTGTTGATGTTTACATACTTTGTATTATTTTTTTATACTATAAGTGATTGTCAAAAAAATAACGTACCGGTTCATTTAAATTGCTGCTTTGAAATAAAAACCTAAGTTTATATAAACGATCACTGCAAAATGTATCTCACAGTAGCCAATTAGGCGATACTGGATACTTGATACTGGATACTACATGATGATAAAAAAAATAACATCTGATTTTACAGAAAGATTTGGGGTGCAGCCATTGATCTTCCGTTCACCGGGCAGGATCAATATACTGGGTGAACATACCGATTACAATGAAGGTTTTGTATTGCCTGCCGCCATTGATAAAAATATGTATGTAGCCATCAGCAAAAGGCACGATGATGAAATTCATCTATTTGCCGGTGATTTTAATGATGGTTTCACTACCCGTACCTGTGATATAAAACCGGCTTCCGTTCAATGGCCCAATTATATCCTGGGTGTAATTGACCAATTGCAGAAACAAGGGCTAGTAATAAAAGGCTTCAATCTGGTTATTGAAGGCGATATACCCATTGGTGCCGGACTCTCCTCCTCTGCTGCTGTTGAATGCGCGGTGATCTTTGCGTTGAATGAGATCTTCAGCCTGGGACTGAGCCGTATTCAATTGGTTCAGCTGGCACAGCAGGCCGAACATGTTTTTGCAGGCGTTAACTGCGGTATCATGGACCAGTTTGCCAGCATGTTCGGAAAAAAAGACCATGCCATAAAACTCGATTGCCGGTCGATGCACTACGAATACGTTCCCATTAAATTGGGTGGCTACCGTATCGTTTTATTTAATTCAAATGTAAAACACAACCTGGCTTTATCTGCATACAATACACGGAGAAAACAATGCGAAGAAGGAGTTGCCATCATTGCACAAAACAATCCAGGCATAAAAAGTTTAAGGGATGTAAACATGAATATGCTGAAAGATCATGTAGCGCCTGTTGATCCATTGATCTTTAAACGATGCAAATATGTGGTACAGGAAAATGAAAGATTACAGGCTGCCTGTGAACATTTAAAAATGGGAAACATAAAAGCCCTTGGCGAAAAAATGTACCAGACACATCATGGATTGCAATTTGATTATGAAGTGAGCTGCCCGGAACTTGATTTTTTGGTTGGCTTCGTAAAAAATTGTCCGGACGTGGCCGGTGCCCGTTTGATGGGTGGTGGTTTTGGAGGTTGTACCATCAACCTGGTAAAAGAGGAAGCCATTGAAAAACTGGCAGGCGAGATCAGTGAGGCTTACAGTAAAACCATGAACACCCCATTATCAACTTATTATGTAAGCGTGGAAAACGGAACAGCAGCCATTGTTTAATTAAATTTAAAAATATTATACCCGCTACATTCATTAACATGTACAAGCAATTTTAATTACGCATAAACTATTTGCAAATAAAACATTATCCGTTTCCGGTTTTAATTTTATGCAGTTGCGGTACCTGGATGGATGTGCATGTAAAACCTGTTCCGTTATGAATAGCTTATCTTTGCAAGCATAACATAAAGCATGATACAAGTTGGCACATTTAATACCCTGAAAGTGATCCGGGAAGTGGATTTTGGACTTTACCTGGATGATGGTGCAGAAGGCATATTGCTCCCCAAACGCTTTGTTCCTGCCAACACAAAAATCGGAGATGAGGTACCCGTATTTTTATACCATGATGGCGAGGACCGGCTGATCGCCACTACTCAAAAGCCAAAGGGCATTCTGGGTGATATTGTTAAACTGCGTTGTGTCAGTGTAACTGAACATGGCGCTTTTTTAGACAATGGCCTGATGAAAGACCTGTTTGTTCCCAAATCGAAACAACAGTTGAACATGATACCCAATGGGGAGTACCTGGTGAAAATTTACCTTGATGAACAAACGGGCAGGCTGGCAGCCACTGAAAAAATAGAACCCTTTTTAAGCAATGAAGAACTAACGGTAAAAGAACTCGATATCGTTGAACTGATCGTTTACCGCCGCACCGATATCGGTTATGTGTGTATCATCAACAACCGGCATACCGGTGTTTTACACCACAACGAAATTTACAGGAACATTACTGCCGGTGACCGGTTTACCGGTTTTATTAAAAAAATATATCCTGAAGATAAAACGGGTACCAACCGCTGGAGGATCGATGTTTCAGCAGGTAAACCCGGCTATAACCGTGTGGAGGATGAGACCGGTAAAATTATGCGGCTGCTGAAAGAACACGAAGGATTTTTGCCTTACCATGATAAAAGCGACCCCGAAGAGATCTATTCATTTTTTGGAATGAGTAAAAAGACCTTTAAAATGACTACCGGGAATTTATATAAACAGCGAAAGATCAGTTTTGAGAAGGATGGGATCAGGATGCTGGGAGAGTGATACTGGATACTGGATACCGGATTCTTGATACATGATTCTTGCTACTTGATACTTGATTCTTGATACATACTTATGGCACGAATAAAACTAGACCTGCACGATATTTACAATAACAGCAAAGCCATTGATAAGGCATTGCAACAGGCTTTTGAAGATGCCATTGATAAAAAAATAAGGGAAGTAGAAATAATTCCAGGCAAAGGAAGTGGCCAGCTGAGAAAAAAAGTGGAACGCTTTTTACAATTGCCGCACATTAAACCGCTATATCACCGCATAGAGAATGACAGCAAAAACTTTGGAAGGCTGTTCGTTTATTTTAAATTTTAAAGTTGAACCAGGTATTTATACTAAGTAAATTACCGTAAAACCAGTAATAATTTTGGTTTTTATTAACAGTATTTTCTGAAAATTCTGCAGACCCGATACAATATTACAGTGCCATTTACAGTTACTGCTTAATAAGGTTTAAGAAAACCGTAACCCCCAAATTTTCACAAAAAAAAATTACCGTATGGAAACGAATCATTCAAAATCTCAATTAAACGCTGCTATTCAACAGGTTACCAATAATGCCACTTCCTGGATCGGGCACCGCCATGGTGAAACCAAAAGCAGGATGAGCGGCCAGACCTTTGTTTGCCCAACTGAAGGCGAACTGGACTGTATTGAAATATTTTCGTCACATGTAACCAACAACGGGCCGGTTGAGCTGACCCTGCATGCTTTTGATACAGAAAACAAAACCTGGGGGCCTGCATTGAAATCATCTGTTGTAGAGTTCACCAAAGGCGATACCGGTAAATGGATCTCATTCCCGCTTACGGGATTACACCTGCAAAAAGGCATGTCATATGGCTTTCGTTTGAAAAGTGAAACCGGGCTTGTAGGCGTTGGTGAAGCTGCAGGCAACACCAAACATGTACCCTTTGTTGGCGGACAGGAATGGACAGCCAGTTCGGAAGACCAGCGTGGAAGATATTATTCTTACTTAAGCCTGGCATTTAAGGTAGAACTGAGGGCATGATTTTTTTATAAATTACTAAACTATAAACCGGGTTGATCACCTGGTTTTTTTTTTGCAAAAAATAATTTGCGCGCCAGGAACAACATCTTTATCCTGTACAATTACCAGGCTGGCTGGCCCTGAAGTTTTACGATCAGCTTTCACTTATTTTTTTGCATCCCGTTGTTGCTGGTGCTCCAGGAAGCGGTCATAACTGTCCTTGAAGTCTTCATAACGGTATCGCCCATCCACCTTTTTTTCCCTACCGGATGTGGCCTTATCCACCAGGTCAAAATAGGCACGCGGAAATTCATCTGAATAAATACCGGGCAGCAGGCCGATGCGGTTCAGGCCCATATAGAGTGAGAACAAAACAAAAAGGGATACAATGATGATGGAATGGTCTTTTAACCCACGAACCATGCCGAAGGCAGACATATTCTCACCCTCTACCTGCAGTTCCCTTTTAAACAATGCCCCCGCTAAAAATACCAGCAAGAGTATCAAAGCGGCAATGCCAAGCATTTCGGAGGTCCCGGCTGCAATGGGCACCATGAACAGGGAAACCAGGAACAGTATGATGCTCAGGTGAAATACCAGTACCAATAATGCCATTGAACGGTTCTTTCCGATGTAATAACGGTAACGGCTGATCATTTTTCGCAGGTACAGCAGCGCCAGCAGCAAGGCAGAAACACCAAACAGCCATTCCACGTAGGGAAAATGAATATAAAAAACACGCAGGCCAAAAATGGCGGCAATTACAAAAAGACAGGCTGCCTCTGCCAGCCGGAAAACCTGAACAGGGCTTTCCTTACGAAGAACTCCAATGCCTTCAGCCAGGAACACCAGTGCAAAAACAACCGATACCCCGCTCATGATGGTCATGCCATAACCGTTCTGGGCCATGGCTGCAAAGGCGCCCATCACCAGGAGGATAAAAAGCAGGTAATATAAAGCGTTATACTTCTTCATCAGTTGGGCAGGTAAAATATATAATTGAAAAAATCTGTTACGAATTCATCCATGGAAGCCCAGTGTGCAACACCCGCTTCTGCTTCTTTTTTCCGGCAGGCCTGCCACATAATGATCGACCGTGCCCCCAGGTCTTCTGTTTCAGTGAGCGTAGATGGTATGGCTGTAAGGGCCCTGTAAAAATTCCCTTCTTCGGCAACACCATACACGCGTGACTGCACCCCTCCGAATTTATTGGTTTCAACGATCTCCGACAATAAACCGGATGCAATGGCATTGAGTTTTTTTCCGCCGATGCGGGAGAGCAGCAAAACCAGTTTATACCGGGTATCCAGTGCCTGGCTTGATCCGAAATTATACAATGAAAAATCAACCTTCTTTAATTTGCTGAAAACAGAATCGAGGTAAACAAAAGCCAGCGGATCTGTTTTTTTCATGTACAGCTTTTCCGATATAAAAATATAGGCAAAAGCTTTTTCATTGTCATTTTCAAATTTTTCTGCCAGTTCAACGGCTTCGGAATGTTTGCCGGACAAAGCCAGGTTCACACAAAGGTCTTTCAGCTGGTTGAGGAAAAACGTTTTTTCGAGGTACTCATACTTATCCCTGGATGCAGCAAAATTATTTTTGCCGAAAAGGTTATAATATTTCATCCCTGCAGTGGTATCATTCCGGCCAAAGGCCCTGTTGGCTAGTACCAGGCTGATGAGGTTGAGGTCAAGGTTACTGCCCAATGGATGGGTCCCCGCAAGGGTTATGATCCTTTTTAGTGTTTCATCAGCCAGTGGGTAATTGTTATCAAAAGTGGATGATTCAATAAATGGTTTAACCTCGTATGCCTTGGCCACCCAAAAATGGATATATCCCATATCCTGCGGTGTTTTGTAAAATTCCCCAAAAAGATTGTTCCTGTCAATGAAATTGAAGAACAGGTCAGAATGGTAGGTATTGCTGAACCAGCCATCCATATAATCGGGATAAATGAACAGGTGCCTGCGGCTGTACAGGCGGGTGCGTTTACCATCGCCAAAATAAGGCGTGGTAACGGAATCCTTTACTGCCAGGAAGCTGCTGTCTACCTGCCGGAAAAGGTCTACCGCCTGCTGCAGGAGGCTGTTGAGTGCCGCCATATCGGAGGGGGTGCCCCGGTCGTAATTGTATTTGTGTATGAACATGGCCCTTCGTTTTTTCTGTTGGGCCATCAGGTAATGCCGGTTCTGCAGGTTCTTTACCGTATCGATCAGCTGTTCATAATCATCGGCAATGGCATTGAACACATCGCGGTTGGCGAGGCAGAGGTTGGGGAAGAAATACCCCTTGAAGGAACGCAACAGGTCCTTATCTATATTCACGCCGTACATGTGGCTTAAATGGCCCGAACGGATAAACGAATTCCGGTAAATGGTAAGGGGTACGTTGCTGGGGTATTTGGCGCCGAGCCAGGTAATCATGCTGCCCCTTTTGTTGCGGTGGCCAAACTGGTATAAAATACCCAGGATATGATTGTAATTGTTGAACAGGCTGCCGGTAAAATAATCATTTTGTCCCGATAGCCTGATGGAATCAAAACATTGCAGCAGTTTTTCCGTATCGCCCAGCGCCGCATACAGGGATGCCAGCGTATGATGCCCACCGTTATAGTCATTGGGTACACGGCCATTGATCTCGTATGTTCCTTTTGCATAATACACATCAAAAACAGCCTGTCCGCCGGCATCTTCAAATGGTGAACACAGGGCAAGCATGGCCTTTAGTTTATCCTCCGTAACCCGTCCAAAGGTGAGCCATTGCTGCAACCCATAATTCAACTCGGGAGGTATGGAGGCCTGGAAAAGGGATCTATTTTTAAAAAATATCATGGCCAGGCGGTAACCTTCATCTGAAAAATCCCTGAGCATGCCAACGGTACTTTCGGCAGGGTTATAATAATTGTCATATGCCAGTAAGGTGGTGTACTTATTGAGCTCGGCCATCAAAAAAGGATAATCGGTTTGTTTAGCCGCCATTTCCCTGAAAGTAGCCTGCACCAGGTTTATTAACCCGGTCTTGATCTGAATCGTATCATGTTTGTCGAAAATCAGCAGCTGCTTATAGGTTTCTATCGCCAGGCTTAATCTTGCTTTAGCGTCTAACCCGTTCAGGTAGTTTAGCATGGTACCCGGTTCATACCTTTCTTCTATAAGCAGCGGCAGGGCCTTTACATTAAATCCCACTTCTTTGCTTTTCATCAGTTTTGATGATTCTGCACGCACCCGGCTGATCACCCGGCTGTTTTGTTTTTGTTCGGCATCCACCCAGTAAAAACCGCTGAGCACCAGCATGATCACAATGGCCACCAGGATGGCAATGCGCTGCGGCCCGTATTTAATAAAGGCCCGGGTAACTGCCACCTTGCTGGCACTGCGTTTGATGAACTCACGTACATCAGCCAGTACAGTTTCCGCATCAGACGTTGCCTTTGCAGGATCTTCGGGTATCTCGGTATAACGTTTTATCCAGCCCACATTGGGCTTGCAGTTATTGTACCAGTTCTCAAAATAGGTAAGCGGACCGATGGGGAGTAAAAAATCGCTGCTCCTGCGGCTGTCCTTCCAGCGGTCAAGCTGCTTTTTAAAATCGAGGTAGGTTGAAAAAAAATCAAACTCCTGGTTTGCCCAGGTGTTCAGTTTGTTCCAGTTCCGGATCAGGCTTTCATGGGTAATGTCCAGTACCGTTTCTTCCGAAAGTTTATGGGTAGCCGGGTCTTCAGTTTTAAAAGGCCTGATGAAGGAATTTCCTTCCTCCCTGTAAATACCGAGTACCTCACTTACCACATCAGGTGTAATTCCGGGCGTATTGATAATACCTGTAATTTCTCCAAGTGACATACGGTTACGTACGGCACGGCTGTTGTCGATCTTGGTAAGGCAACTGAATGTTAGTGCAATGATCCGTTTAACGTCCTTTTGTGTGATATCACTGTTGGGATGGCTGGCATGATAGTTTTCCCAGGCATTTTCATACAAAACACTTGCATGGATCTCTATTACCTTATTCAACCCGGTATCCTGGTAATATTTCTGACGCTTAGCCGGCAGTTTATCAAACCATTTCCTGAATATAAGCTGCTCATCATCGGGCAGGTCTTCGGCAGGCATACCTCCAACCATGGCATAATGTACCAGGTCCATTTCCTGGCTGCCATGACCTGCTGCCAGCCAAACCTGGTTCAACGCATGCTGCAGGATCGGCAACTGGTCAACCCCTTCGGCAATATCATAAACCAGCCTTTCGATGAGGCGTTGTGAAATGCGGTTCCCGCTCAGTATGGCCGGTTCCTCGATCACCTGTTTGAGGTCCTTACGCTTGAGCCTGGGTACAAAGAACTGTGAAAAGCCGATATACTCCGGCAGCCCTCGGAAAGCAGAACACTGACCGATATAATCGGAACGCATGGTGCATACCAGGTACACCGGGATGTTTCGCTTGATGGCTATACGGGCTGTTTCCAATACCAGGTTCACCACGATCTGAGAATCCTGGGATGGGGCCTCATTGTAAAAATTCTCGGGGTTGGTAAAAAATTCTTCAAACTGGTCAACAATGATCATCAGGTTGGCGGCCTTTCTTTTTCCAGACTGCTGCTGACTTTCATCAAGGCGTTGCCATTGTTCAGAAGCTTCATCAATATAATAATCTGAATTGGTGTAGAGGTCGATGAGAGAAGAAAAACCGCGCCGCAGCTCCGTTTCAATAGTGTATGCGTTGCTGTTGAAAGTGTGTGCCAGGGCGTTTGCCATATTGTGTACCGGGCTGCGCTCCGGCCTGAAATCAGCCACTACCCAGTTGGTATATTTTGCCTTAAAGAACCCTGCCCGGGCATTGGGAATAAGCCCGGCATAAATGAGTGATGATTTTCCTTCGCCGGATGCCCCGGTAACCATGAGGAATTTATTTTGTTCCAGCAGGGAAGTGATCTGGTCAACCTGGAGGTCGCGGCCCTTGAAATAAAGGCTTTCCTCTTCGGTGAATGAACGAAGACCGGTATATGGACATATGTTGTGCTGGTTGGTCATCTATTGATTTTCATTTACGTAAGGAAGAAATAACCTGGTAAATATCAATTCATTTTCAGTGAATTTCTTCCATTCCTTTTTTGGTGACTGTAACAGGTTTAATCCATGCATTGTCCTTCTTAAAAAAACTGCCCTGTCGCCCGAAGAGATCAAAGCCGGAGCCTGTTGTATTGATTTATACAGTTTTCCATTCAGCGCATATGCTTCACTGAAACGCCCGATGGCTTCAAATTTATTGAAGGAATTTTTGATGGTACTGTATGCGGCTGCTTCATTTTTCTCCGGATCCAGGTACATCATTGCAATGGCTACCTGGTGGCGGTTGGGCTGAAAAACGGCCGGGTTATCGAGCCGGATCATTTCCATTTGAGCCGAATCCAGCAGGCGTTTAGCCGTTTCCGGGGACTGCCTGTTCAATGATACCCGCTGGCTGGCATACCCATACAACGAAGAACGGTTCACTTCTTTTTTAAACACATTGATCAGCCGGTAAGCCAGGTCGAACCGGTTGTTGACCGACAATGCCGCAATGGCTTTTGCAGTTAACTCAAAGGAATAGTTATTGACCCAGGTAAAATTCTTGTATTGATATGCATTGAGCAGTTTTTCCGGCTGTATCATTTGCAGGTATGCAATACCTTTAGCTGTTTCGTTTTGTGCAAATGCCTGGTCGCCCAGGTGCAGGTAAAGAATATTCAGGTCGGCCCACTGGTTGGCCTTCCTGGATTCAAGTTTTGCAGCCAGCTTTTCCAACAGGCTAAATGGTAATGATTCGTGCAGAAAAAAATCGCGGGAGGTCATGTTAACATGGTAGTCAGACATCCAGGATTCAAAATATTTAAGCTGATCTGAATTTTCATACAACTGATCAAATAAATCGTTATCAAGCACATACCTGGTAAAATCACCCGTGTTGTAGAAATTGATCAGTGCACGCGGTTCAAAGGGATGGAACGGTACCCGGAAATCGGGATGCAGAAAAATGTACCTGCGTGGCATGGTGATCTCGTCAGCGCCGGAAGTTCCAATCACAGGAAACGCCTGGTCCAGGTATTCCGCAGATACCTGCCTGTAAAACCCGATGGCATCTTTATACATCTGTGCAGTTGCTGTTTCTGCCATTCCCCTGATGCCGCTGCGATAGGCAAATAAACAACCCTGGTTTTTAAGCATTACCGCCAGGTTAAAATTGCGCTCATCGGTATTAGCGGTCTTTAGGATCTCTTCCTTCATTTTGTTATAGAAGAAAGCCAGCATCCGGTCATCTGATAGCTTGATATTCGTATTGGCATAGGTCTGCCCCCGGCCACCGGTATAAAAATTGGTATTGAACCGCACACTTAAATCAATCATGGCCCTGGCAACCAGCCGGTCGTAAAACTCGGTGGCATTGATATTTTTACGCTGGCAATACCCGTTCACAAAATGATCCAGGGAATCAACAGTTCCCCAGGTATAAAACACACCCGCAATGTTGCCGGCATTTTCGATATGCGTGGCATAATCGTTCTGGTAAAAGGTTTCGGGGTACCGCAACAGCGTATCCACACATTGTAAAGCCCTGGTGGAATTACCTGCAGCAGCGTATAAGCAGGCCAGTTGCTGGTAAAGGCCGTTGTATCTGGGGCCGTAGTTGTTGTTGCCGCGTATCAATACTTTGTCGGGCTTGTAATTATTTTCGAGCCAGGAACTCCTGGTTTTATTTTCAAATGGAGATAGAATGGCCAGTAGCCGGCTGATATCACCGGTTGAGAATGCTTTATGGTTGATCCCGTTGTCGAGGGCAAGACTCAGCATCTGGATATCGGTAAAACCTGTTGGCTGTTGGGTTAATACCTGCAAAGCCCAGCGTGCAGAACGTTTGGCATTTCGGGTTACCAGGGCCTGTAATGTATCACCGGGGTTGAAATAGCAAGCAATCCCTGCCGTTACAGTATAGTCATGTACCAGTTTAAGCTTTTCCGCAAGTTCGGTACCGCTACCTGTTATGGTTAGCTGTTCGAGCAAACTATCGGCAATGGTTAAACTTTGCAGGATCTCTGTCCGGGGTTCATGCCAACCCTGCATCACCATGTGTGTGGCAATGCCGGTAGCTGTTCTGATTTTCTGGTTGCTGTCTTTAACTGCACTGATCATTTCCGGAATGGTTACATGGCCACTGATCAGCATTTCGGTAATGACCGGAACCGGGAACTGCAGGCTGAGCTTTGGCTTGTTGGCCAGTTCAATGCCCTGTTCTTTTATGGAATGCAGCACCTGGTTATTCTGCTGCAGGATATAATTGCGGATGGCAAAGGAGCCCAGCGTTAAAACGGCGACCAGGCCCAGGACTGCTGCGATGCGTTTTGGGCCATAGCGCATAACCGTACGGGTTACTACGTGCTTGCGGGCGCTCCGGGCCAGGAAATCCCGGGCATTGTCCAATACCTGCTTTGCTTTTATAAGTTTTTTATCCTTGTCAGTATCTTCGGGCAGGTAACGGGCTATCCAGTATGCATTGGGTTTGGCTGCATTGAACCAGTTCTCAAAATAGGTGAGCTGCCCTATGGACAAGAGGAAACCATTGGAGTTGCCGCTGTTTACCCAACGGTTCAGCTGCTGTTCAAAGTCGAGTGATACCGTGTAATTATCAAATTCCTCTTTTGCCCATTGCCCCAGGTATTCCCAGTTCCGGATCAGGCTTTCGTGGGTAATATCCAGCACATCATCATCATGCAGCACAAGGCTGCCCGGGTCTTCAGTAATAAATGGACGTACAAAAGTATTGCCGGGTTCCCTGAAAATATCCAGCACGGCTCCCACTTCCCCGGTCCCAAATCCAGGCCTGCCCAGGATATTCGTGATTTCCTTCAGTGTCATCCGGTTTCTTACAGCACGGCTCTGGTCAATTTTGGTGAGGCATATAAATGCGGTTTTAATGACTGCTTTTGCATCTTCATCCGAAATGGACTTTCCGGTTTTCTGTTGATAATAGCCGGCCGCCTGCTCATACAGTTTATTGGTATGCGAATCGAGCACATTCTGCAGGTTGGGTTCGTGGTAACAGGCTTTGATGACCGGGTCCAGCCCTTCAAACCATTTGGTGAACCGGGCAACCTGTTCATCCGGCAATTCAAGTACAGGCATGCCCCCAACCATGGCATAGTGCACCAGGTCCATTTCTTCCTTTCCCTGGTCGGCAGCATGCCATACCTGGTTCAGTGCGTGTTGCAGGATGGGGAGCTGGTCAACACCCTCGGTAAGGTCGTGTATCAATCTTTCGGTTAAACGCCGTGTGATGCGGTTACCACTTAAGGTAGCCGGCTCTTCAATAACCTGCTGTAATTGTGTACGGTTAAGCCGCGGCACAAAGAATTGCGAAAATCCGATATACTCGGGTAACCCCCGGAAAGAGGCACATTGCCCGATATAATCCGAGCGCATGGTGAATACAATATAAATGGGCAGGTCCTCATCCAGGGCGATCCTGGCCGTTTCGAGCAATAAATTCAATACCAGGTTGGCATCACCTGAAGGTACGCCCCGGTGATAATTTTCGGGGTTGGTGAAAAATTCCTCAAACTGGTCGATCAGGATGATGAGGTTGGCAGCCTCCCTTTTAAGGGCGGCTTTCCCGGCATCATCGGCCAGTTGCCAGGACATGGATGCGGGGTCAATATATCTTTTTGAATTTTTATAGAGGTCGATGATGGCAGAAAAACCATGGTGGAGTTCGGATTCAACGGTATGGTAACTGTCAATATCCAGCTGCCGGGCAATGGACCTGCATAAATTCTGGAAAGGCGAACGCTCGGGCCGGAAATCGGCTACACACCACTGTGAGTATTTGGATTTCAGGAAACCCGCCCGGGCATTGGGAATGATCCCGGCATAGATCAACGAAGATTTTCCATCGCCGGATGCACCGGTAAGCATGAGGAATTTATTCCGCTGCAACTGTTCTGTGGCCTGGTCAATATCTTCCTCCCGCCCCTTAAAATAAAGCGACTCCTCCTCGGTAAAGGACCTTAAACCCGTATAAGGACAAATCTGCTCTGTTTCGAACATGGTTGAAACCCGGTGTTGTTAAGTAATATTGTTCAATGAATAAGTTAACGAACTGATTGTTTTGTGCACACGCCTCATTTGATATGACTGAATAAGAAATTCAATCCTATTTATGCAGTCAGCCGCAGTTGCCAGTTGGTTTTTTTAAGTTTTTTCAGCCGGTATTTTTGAGTCCATTACCTGCTGTTGTTCTTTATGCTGCTTTAACACATTCAAGCCCGGTTCTTTTATCCGGCCACTCTATCCCCTGTATTATAATAATCCGCTGTATACTTTTTTAACTTCTGTAGGAATGGTTTCTTTGGGAACAATAGTTGAAATGACACGCGGCGCCTTGAAATTGCGTGCCAGGTTACTCTGCGGGTTGTCTTCACCCACCAGGAACAATGGTGTTGGTGAAGAAGCGCCACCCACCTGTTTCCAGATCTGTTTGATAAAGGGCAATGCCCAGTCGGCCGCATATTTAAAATACACTACGGCCAGTTTGCTTTTTGGGATCTGCTGGGTCGACATCTCGCGGTATGATTCTTCACCTTCGGGAAGAATATTCAGCGTTTCTACCGGGAACTCGAGGCTCAGCTCATCAATGATTTGCCTGGCTTCCAGTTCATCCTGCTGGTTGAAAATAAAATAGATCTCGGTATCCCTTGAATCATACACTTTGGCATCGTGCTTCATGATCACCACCCGCATATCATCAACCAGCTGCATGGGTCCCTGGCTGTTGGAGAACATCATGTTGCGGGTAATGTTATTACGTATGTACCTGATGAATTGCTGTTGTGCCGGTTTTACCGAATTACTGCTTTCGGGAGAAAGCCAGACAAAAACATTAAAATCGGAACCGGGTGCATCGATATTCTTTTTGGCTTCCAGGAACTGGTACTGGGGAAAAGACATTTCATCGTCGGATTCAAACCGCCGCCCAAATTCACCACTGAGCATATGCAGTGAACAAACGCATTTCTGCATTTCTTCTGCAACTTTTTCCTTAAAGGTTTCATCATCGGCAGGACAGTCAACAGACGGGAATACATTGAACCCGGCTTTTTGCAGAATGATGGCCATTTCTTCGCGGCGTTCTTTCATATCGCCGGAGGTCCAGGCCAGGTAAATATTCGGGCGTTGCCTGTCGATCACCTGTACTTTGATGGCTGATGATATGGACGTGGAGATCACATTGGGTACGATCTGCCTGGCTGATGCCATGAAAGAGGATGCTTCAACCGGAGCCGGGCCCGTTTGCTTAAGCTTTATAGCTGCAACGATCTCCTTGATGGCATTGGCCAGTTTATTGATCTGGTTGCGGTACATGGGCTTTAAAGGGCCCGCATTTTTTTCATCATCAACCGGCCGCAAAGGGCGGTTCACCCCTTCATCACGGTAGATAAAATCTATTGACCTCAGGCTTCCGGAAAGTTCTGATTCCAGCAGTTTTACATCACCGGTATCGATGTCATGGATCTTTACCGGTATCACCCGCGATACCGTATTGCCATTGGGAAGTTTTATATTGCTGCCGATGCTGTCATGGGCGATCTGCTCACGGAATACCCTGATCTCATTCTTCCATACCGGTGAATCCACATCGCAATAGGTCTGGGAGATAACGGGAATGCATATCAGCGATTGAACCGGCTGTACCGATGAAACGCGTTTATCCTCCGGGTTTTTGTCAACAAAAACCGAGAGCCTGTCTTTTAATGTAGCACTTAATTCCTGTTTCAGTTTTTCCACGAATTCCGAAACCCAGCCATCATACTCGTTGTCGTTGAAGCGGTAACTGATGTGGATATCACAGTCATAATCCGGCAGGATGGATGATTTGATCAGTTTGGTGGCTGTTGTTCCGGCAGGTTCAGCGCCTGCTGAAAATATTTTATATACCCGGATGGGTTCTTTTACATTTTTGAGGGTTTCTTCGCGTACAAATTCCGACCGGATATCATTCTTATTGCGCAGGTCGCGCTGAACAGATTCCGAAACATAGATACCCGCCGGGGGGGCGAGGGATTGCAGGCGGGATGCGATATTCACCGGGTCGCCGAAGATATCATCATTCTCAAAAACCACTTCTCCCTGGTGAATGCCAATGCGCAATTCAAAAGCGCCATCCTGGTGACAGGCTTCCTGGATCTTTATGGCAGCATACACGGCATTGCTCACCGCCGGAAAGCTGGCCATAACACCATCCCCCAGTTCCTTGATCCAGCGCCCGCCAAATTCTTCGATGATGGGTTTTTGAATTTCCCTGTTCTTGCGAAGCAGTTCAAAAGCCTTTTGTTCGTTATTACCCATCAATGCCGTATAGCCGACAATATCGGTGAACATGATGGCAGCTAGCTGGCGGGAAATTGACATGAACGGAAATTAAGTAATATTTTCAATTCAGCGAAAATTAAATTTTTATTCCTGAAAAAAAATATAAGGAAAAAAGCGTTTTACCATTAATGAGAATAATCTGGTATTTAAAAACAGGAGTTGATTTCAAAAAAGACAAACCCTTTTTGCATATTGTTTAAATTACAGTTACAGTATTTCCAATTGGGCTATACAACATAAGTTTGAAATTTGCAGTGAACCCAGATTAACAAATAAAGCTTCCAAATCTGCTTTATTATATTAAGTTATTTCTTAACGCTTTCTGTGCTAAAAGACCATTTTCATCATTGATCGGTTATCCATATGCAAATATACTTCTATCAGATTGCCACTGCTGTACTGTAAAATTGATTTGTAAATTATGTTTTCACTTACTCAACTCTTTCAGTTACCGGATCAGGCTGCTCTCCTAAAAATTCAACCCATGCTTTTTTCATACAAGGATAATTTTTTGCAGCTTCAACCAGTTTCATGAAAGCAATACAATTTTGTTCGAATCTTTTTGCCAGCGTTTCATCTGCAATTGTGCCTTCCGGTGTAAATGCCTTATGCGCTGTGGCCAGGGAAAACATGGATGAGAAGACATTAGAACCCAGTTTTTCCAATGGTATCCTCAAAGACCAAAGCCCATGATTGGCGCCACCCATTGAAGGAGATGCAGACATAAGCAACGCATGCTTTTCATTAAACGGCTGCGGACGAAACCGGGAAACCCAGTCAATCGTATTTTTGAGCAAACCGGGCATTGAGCCATTGTATTCAGGTGAAGCAATGATAAAAGCATCGTTTGCCAAAATACGTTTCCGAAATTCTTCGGCCCCCGGCGGATGAAAATTATTTACTTCCAGGTCCTGGTTACAGGAAGGACCATCCAAGTCACTCATGTTTGCAAAGTCTAC
>CAZBIK010000020.1:0-19894 GCA_964491955.1 uncultured Ferruginibacter sp. | reverse complement strand
AACGGCCACAAAAAAAACGGTCAGCACAAAAAGATAAAGCCACCTGTACTTAATCACCGGTCTTTCCGAAAACCCGGAAAAGTAATCATACAACAACAGGCCGGCAATAAAAAATAACTGGTAATAAAAGACCATCCACCCGGTGAGTAAAAATACAATTGTGAAAAGAGTGGCTGCTCCAAATTTTGCATATCTACCCAGCAAATGGTAAACAGGGAACAAAAGATAAAAGATCAGCTCATGCCCCAACGACCAGTAGGCATAGTTGAATCCGGCATATTCGCCTTTATCTATAAAAAAAATTGTTTTAATGACCTGGATAAAAGAGATATCATTGTACGCATCACTCAGCCTGGAATTATACCCCCTGAATGTATCGGTATAGATAGCGGGATTAATATAGTTTACACAAAGGAAAAGAACGAGTATGGACAGGGCCAGTGACCAAAAAAAAGGCCAGTAGATCCTGATGACCCTTATCTTATAAAAATTGCCCCAGGTATAATGATGACCGGAAAATGAATGCCTGATCACAAATGCAGATAAAATAAAAAACACCACCACGCATTGTTTTCCGCAGGAACTGAGCATATCTGCTGAAAATACCGCATAATCCCAAAAATGGTGCAACCCCACTTCTTCCTTGTACACAGTTCCCCCAACCCAAAAAACATATTTTGCATGAAAAAAAACAACCAGCAGGGCAGCCAAACCACGCACAATATGCAGGTACCTGATGTTCAACAAGCCTGATCTGGTTTCCAAAAGCGCTTATTTATATGTTCCTGAATTTTTGTGCAAATGAATCGGTTACAATGCCTGTTTTCAAAAGCGTGTAAATTTCCTTTACGCCATCCGGTACCGTTTTGGTAATGGTAAAACCCAGTTCATTTTTGATCTTATCAAAATTCACGCGGTAATCACGCGGGTCTTCACTGCTGTCAACATAATTAACGGTAACATTGGGTACCACTTTACAAACTTCTTTGATGACCATACCTTTATTATAATTCTCTTCCGTGGTACCTACATTAAAAACATTGGCACGTACTTTTTCTTCGGGACTTTCCAGTACCAATACCACTGCTCTTGCCAGGTCATCTACATGGCAATAGGGCCTCCAGAACTGTTGGCCCCATATTTCCTGTACGCCGTTTATCGCCGCATTGCGGGTAAATTCATTCACGGTCAGGTCAAACCTTATCCGCGGGGAAAAACCATACACAGTACTGAACCTTAATGCAGTACTGCACATCGGGCTGTTCTTTTTATCTTCCAGCAAATATTTTTCAAACTTCACTTTAAGCTCGGCATATAAAGAAACCGGGTTCAGTTCAGATGTTTCCACTACAAATGAATCGGGGTCGGGCATCTTGCCATAATTGCTGCAGGTACTTGAAAACACAAAACGTTTTACCCCTGCAGCTTCAGCCTTGTTAAACAGGAGTACAGCGCCATCCCAGTTGGTTTCATTGGCTTCTTCGCTGAATTTTTTACAGGCTGGGTCGCCCACAATCGCTGCCAGGTGTGCAATGGCATCAATACCTTCCAATGCTTTATCTATATCATCAGCATTACGCACGTCGCCCTTCATAAATTCAAAATTTGGGTGCAGCATCACATCATACAATGCATCACCGCCAAATTTTAAAGAATCGAATGCCCTGACCTGGTAACCTTTATTTAGTAACTGCCTGACTAAAACGGAGCCTATATAACCGGCGCCACCTGTAACTAATACCTTCATAATTTGATGTTTTTTTGCGTTGCAAAGATAAGGGGTTGGGAGAGAACAGTCATTGGTCAATAGTCATTAGTATGTAGACTTTAGTCTTCATGGTGTTTACCTGGCAGGTACCCCCATAACGGTAGCACCATCAGATACATCTTTAACCACCACAGCGCCTGCGCCGATCATGGCGTTTTTCCCAATGGTTATTCCCTGTTTAATTACTGCATGTGCACCAACAAAAGTTCCTTCGCCAATTTTTACATTGCCACATAATACAGCACCGGGGCCAATATGTGCAAATTCGCCAACAATACATTCATGTTCGATGATACAGCCTGTATTACAAATAACACCGGTGCCGATCCCGGCCAGCGGGTTAATGGTAACATTTGCCGCGATCATAACAGCCCCTGCTGCAATTTTCACCGATCCATCCATGATGGCAGACGGATGTATTGCATTAACCGGAGTGATATTTTTCAAATGCAGGTTGCTATAAATTTTTTTCCGGAGGCCGTTATCGCCAACAGCAATGAAAAAACCGTATTGCTTCAAAGCCTCCAATGCAGCATCCGAATTTTCGGAACCAAAATAAGCCAGCCCAAAAGGATTGTATTCTTTTTCACCCACATCACAATACCCGGTAACCTTTTTACCGGCAGCCTGGAAAATGCCATACACCACAAATGCATGCCCGCTGTACCCTATTAAAATCATGTGCTTTTTATTAATTGTCTAATTTACCAAGCTTTTATATGCCTGCAGCATATTTTGCCAGATATTTTCCTGCCGGTAATCTTTGTTGATTAGCTGCTGCAATTGCCCGGCCATGGTTTGCATGTGTTGCGGATGCGCCAGTGCATATTGTAAAAGTTTCAGCATCTGCTGTTCATTGCCTTTTTCAAAGATCAAACCGGTTTCGTTATTGCTGATAATATCCACATTACCGGTGATGTGGCTGCAGATGACCGGCAATCCCATGGCTCCTGCCTGTAACAACACATTGGGGAAACCTTCCCGGTGCGACGGGAAAACAAAAAGATCAGCAATGTGCATAAAGTATTCAACCCGGTTGCTCCAGTTGATATGTATAATAGCCGGGTTGGTTTTTATTTCATGCAGGATCTCTTCCGGCAGGGGATCCAGCCCGGGTTCATATTCACCAACCAGGATCAAACGCAGGGAATTATTGTTTGACTGTAATTGTTTGAATACATGCACCAGTTCCACGATACCCTTATCTTTTACCAGCCTGCCAATACAGAGCAGGTAGGTATTATCACCTGAAAAATTTACCTGCTGTTTAATTTCACGCACTGTGTTTTCATCCAATGCGGATTCATTAAAGCGGTTAATATTAATTCCATTTGTCGATCCTTTGGCAATGATGTGCAGCTTACCCGGCTTACATAGTTTTTTTTCTTTTATGAATTGAAACAAGGATCGGCTGTTTGGCCAAACATTGCTGGCAGCAGCGTAGGTAAGTTTTTCAATAAAAATAAGTAGCCGGTATTTAAACCCTGTTTCAGCCATCAACGGCAAACCGGCTACGGTATGGATCCGGGTTTTAACACCACAGATCTTTGCGGCCAGCATACCCAGCAACCCGGCCTTGGGTGTATGGGTATGAACAATATCCGGTCTTTCTTTCCTGAAAATTTTAATGAGCCTGAACAAACATACCAGGTCGCGGATGGGCGTTATCTTCCGAGTCATGGGCACGATCATGTGCCGGCAATGTTCGTTTTCAATTACGTCTGCCAGTTCTTTTCCGGCTGCACTGATCATGAGTACATCAAATCCATTCCCGGCCATAAAATGCATTTGACCGGGCAGCAGGTAGCGCAATGCCATGGGCACGGTGGTAATGCGAATTAATTTTTTATCGGGGTTGTTTCCTGGCAAGTGATTATGTTGATAGCTGAATTGACCGGCGCCGTTATTTCCGGCATCCAAAAATAACTTCATATTATTGAAAGGCAAGTTAGAATTTTAAGATAAATTTGAAAGATAAAACCATAAACCGGTATTTTTCGGGCAAGCATCATTACGAGCACAAAAATTAAACTACAGCAATGGGTTTTTTAGACCTCTTATTATTCCCGGTTTATGTCGCCTTATTCTATTATTTATTCCGGGCAAGGAGAAACAGGTATGATGACCCGGTTCTGAAATACTATCACAAACAGGCTTTCTGGATAAAAGTATTTGCGGTGGTCCCGTTTACCTTGTTCAACGCCATATTATCACCCGGCGATTCCTTCCTGCTGTATTATACCGAAAGCGCCAGTCTTGCCAAACTGATCCTGAAAGACTTTTCGCATATAAAATGGCTGTACCTGCCCAGTATAGATTTTGACCAGTCCTTACTAAAAAATCCATTGAACCTGGGTTACCTGCGTTCCGAAAACAATTATATGATCGTTCGGATCACTACTGTACTTTCTTACCTGGCCCTGCACAAATATGTTATCCTGAACCTTTTCTTTTCCATGATCTCCTTTTCGGGTGTTTGGCGGCTATACCGTTTTTTTTATGACCAATACCCGCATTTGCATAAACAGTTTGCCATTGCCATTTTATATTTACCCACTTTTGTTTTCTGGAGTGCGGGCATTTTAAAAGACCCGATCTGTACCGGCGCCATTGGCTGGATAACCTATGCCCTGTATGAAATTTTTTATAAAAAGAAGAACCTGTTATCCAATATGGTGATCATCCTGATCTTTGGTTACCTGCTTTATGTAATTAAAGTGTACATACTGATCTCCTATGTTCCATTCTTCTTCCTGTACCTGGTATTGAAAAATGTTACGCTTATAAACAGCCGCATACTCCGCGTTTTGCTGGTTACCGGTTTGATCGTGCTGGCCATTTCCATGTTTACCACGGTTATGCAGCAATTGGCAGGAACACTTGGTGCTTATGGCGGTGAAGACCTGGCAAAAAATATTTCCACCTATCAGAAAGCCTATGCTGAGCAGGATAATGCGGCATCCAATTTTTCACTGGGCGTGGAGTTCGACGGCAGCACCGGCAGCCTGTTGAGGGTTGCCCCGGCAGCGATCATTGCCACTTTATTCCGCCCGTTCTTCTGGGAATCAAAAAAACTGTCAACACTCTTATCCTCTGTGGAAAGCTTTTTCATCATGCTTTTTACCCTTTTTGTTTTATACAAAGCGGGGCCCCTTAATTTTTTAAGGAGCATTATGCGAGACCCGGTCATTTTATATTGCCTGTTATTTGCCCTGCTCTTTGCACTGTTTGTGGGGGCAACAACTGCGAACTTCGGCACACTGGTCCGTTATAAAATTCCCTGTCTGCCTTTTTATATTATTGCGCTGTACCTGATCCTTGACCGGTCCAGGAAAATAAAAAACAGTCCCGCTGTTGACGGGACTGCATGATTTCAGAGGGGTTATTTATTTGAAAGATCAGGCGTTTGCAGCACGTTCTGTTCTTGATGATGATGTTGTAAAAGGAGCCAGTATATGCAACCAGGTACTTTTCAGGTAACTGTTTATTGATGTAGTTAAAGAAAAACCTTCATTGTTCTTTAACCTCGACAGGATGGCAGGTGGTGTTGCTTCAAAATTATTATTGAATGCATCGGCAACGGGCCACATGATGAAACTCAGTTTTTTGAGCCTGTCTGTTTTTTGAAAAAGCATCACAATGGCCGAAAAAGCGATGATAAAACAACAGTAATGCAGCAGGGCAAGCAACCTGTTGTTGAATTTTACCCGGTGAATGTGAAAACGGTTACGGATATAGTAATACATTTTCCAGCCTGAAGTATAGTCCCAGTCTTTTTTTATTGAAAAAGCTGTTGAGGGGTGATAGTGGATACTGCCCGGAACCGTACATACCGGTATTTCATTGCGCCGGGTGATGCGGTAATAATATTCCGTTTCATCGCCCCATAAAAAATATTTTGGTTTTGGAACGCCAACCCTTTCAATGATCCTCCTGTGCAGCATCGTGCCATTGAATGGATGCCCGATTCCTTCTATCAGTTTGCAGTCCACATCATCCAGTGTTTTATACTGCTGTGTTTTCCACACGAAAGATCTTTTATCTTCCTTATCAATAACGGCACAGTTCAGTAAACGCAAACAGCCATCATCAGCATCCAGTAATTTTTCCAGCGCATCTTCTTTCGGATACCCGTCATCGTCCATACACCAGATCCAGGCATATTCATTTTTATAGGCCCAGTTTATGCCGGCGCTGAATCCGCCGCTTGAACCTACATTGTTCTGGTTGATGAAAAACAGGTCATGTTGCTGGTTTAACCATGCTTCAGTACCATCTGTACTGCCATTATTTACTATGAGGATAGCATCTAAAGGGCGGGATTGATTACGCAATGCAGTTATACATTCGGATAACAGTGCCTGACGGTTGTATGTAACAACCACAGCAATTACCTTTTCCATTGGGACGAGGTTTGGTTTTATAATAGAATAAGTGGACTAATCTATAACGGAATGTTAATTAGCTTATTGCGTAAGCCTGAACTTTTTTATATCAACCTTCTGTATTGGGGAAAATGGGCGGGGGTTCAGCATTTTTCACTGCTTTCATAAAATTACGGGAGAAATCAAGGGCCTCTCCGATCACATGGTGCATATCCATATAACGGTATGTAGCCAGGCGGCCAAGGAATGAAACTCTCTGCAGGGTTCCGGCATCCTGCCTGTATTTTAACAGCAGTTGCTTGTCGGCCAGGAGCCTTTTTGGATAATAGGGTATATCGGCCGGCTCTGTTTCCTTACTGAATTCCTTAAAGTAGATGGTTTTATCGTGTTGCTCCCAGTTGGTAAAATGTTTATGCTCGGTAATCCGGGTATAGGGTACCTGTTCATCACAATAATTCATCTGGGTAGTGCCCTGGAAATCTCCATCTGCATAATGTGTTTCAAAAGTTACGGTACGGTAGCCCAGCCGGCCATATTTATAATTGAACCAGGCATCAATGGGGCCGGTGAAAAATACATGGTCATAAGCGCTGACATCCATCCCCGGTTCAAATTTTTTACTGAGGGTAATGTGAATGTGTTCATGTTCAACCAGTTTCTGAATGATGGCCGAATAACCATCCACCGGTATCCCGGTAAAAATATTGTTGTGGTAATTGTCGTCGTAATTAAACCTCACCGGAATGCGCTTCAGGATGGATGCCGGCAGTTCAGTTGGCTCGCATCCCCATTGCTTTTTGGTATAGCCGTAAAAAAAAGCATCATAGAGTTCCCGGCCGATGAACCGCAGGGCCTGCTCTTCAAAATTCTGCGGGTCGGTGATGGACGTATCGGCCAGTGTTTCCAGGAATGCTTTTGCTTCTGCGGGTGTAAATGACCTGCCGAAAAGCTTGTTGATGGTATCCAGGTTTACGGGCAACGAATATACTTTGCCGTTACTCATGGCTTTTACCCGGTGTACGTAAGGCCTGAATTCACCCAGGCTGTTCACAAAATCCCAGATCTCCTTTTTATCGGTATTAAAAATGTGCGGGCCGTATTGGTGTACCATGATGCCGGTCCGGGCATCCCGTTCGGTATGACAGTTACCGCCGATGTGATCCCGTTCATCCCAGATATCGATTTCACAATCCGAATGATTTACCAGTTGGTTTGCCAATACGGTTCCGGAAAAACCCGCGCCGATGACCAGATATTTTTTTCCCATAATTGCAGTGCAAAATAATTTATTGCTTTAATATGCTGTTGTATATGCCGATATATTTTTCAACCGCCTTATCCAGTGAATAAAATTCGATGGCCCCGTTGCGGATGCCGGCCGCATCAAAATTCATTCCTGCTGCCACCTGGCCGGCGGCTGTTTCATACTCCTGCTCATTGAATTCCGCGATCACAATGCCCGAATTGTACCTGTTGATGATATTTTCCACATCACCTACCCCGCTGTTGGTGATCAACGGAATGCCCATGGCCATAATTTCGCCATGCTTGGTTGGTGATGATGATTGTTTGGAATAACAGGGCCTGATAAAGAATACAGAATAATCACTCAACGAAAGCAATACAGGTACCTGCTGCCGGTTTGCTTTTTTTACAGCGATCTTATCTGCAGGGATACCGTATTTTTCTGCGGCCTGCCTGATCGCTTCATGCCGGTGCGGTGAAATAAAAAGCAGTTTGGCTGCCGGGATCTTACCGATCAGTATTTTACAGAACTGCATCATCTCATCTGTAAGGTACCATCCGCCGATTGAGCCCAGGTAACTGATCACCACATCACTGTTAGTGATCTGAAGTTCTTTTTTAAAAGTTTCTTTTTCGGCATCGGGAATAACTGCAGGATCAAAAAGCTGCAGGTCGGCGCTGCAGGGAATTACAACCAGCGGAACCCCGGTTTTATATGCTCCCCATTCCTTAATGATGCCTTCGGCAACATAGGTTAAACATACAATACCATCGCTGAGTGCCACGGCTTCTGCTTCTTTTTTCTTAAAATAATTGTAAATGGAAACGTACATGGGGATCTTTGTGTTCCACATTCCCCCCTCCACCCTGCTGTCGGCATAAAACTCCCTGATGTCATTCAAAAATTTTACGCCCAGGGTCTTTTTCATCCACATGCCGATCAAAGCGGGTACGCCCGGCCGTGTATGCACCATATCCAGTTTGTGGTCGCGGTGGATCCTTTTTGCTGCTTTCTTCAGTTTAAAGATATCGATCAGGGTAGATACAACCGGCGGCTTTTTGGTATAGTTGAGCGGAATCCAGGTAATATTGGCTGCATCCAGCAGCTGCTGAATGGAATTTTTATGCTGATCATAAACGGGTTTCTTTTCACAGCTCAATAAAAAAATGGAAAAGCCCGCTTTACTCAGGCCCTGTAAATAGGGGATCACCTGGCTTTGTCCCAGCGGGTCGGTCATGCCGTCGTAAGAAATGAATAATATTTTTTTTTGATCACTCAATGGCCGCAGGGTAACTCAATTATTTTATTATATACCTAAGATAGTGCTTAATGGCAAACTTCAGCCTGGATGCAAAAGAATGCAGGGCTACATATTTTTTTCTTACTGCATCATGCAGTTCAAGTGGGATTTCGGCAACTGCAATGCTGTCCGCCAGTGTTCCTGTATTGACCCGGAAACGTTCATCCGGCGCACAGTTGGTACCGCTGCCATCGTGCCCGATATTGGATACCAGTGATCTTTTGGGGTATAGTACCAAACCGTCGTGTACAAACACCACTGAATGCCAGATGGTATTCCAGCTGTTCATTCCTTTTTTAGCTACGGCATACAGTCCCCAGAAAAATTCAAAAGTGCCATCCATATTCAGCCTGTGGATATGCCCTTTTTTCTTTACTGCTTCGCGTACTGCCAAGGCATCGGGTGTAAATTTATCCCATGCCCTTTTCCAGGTACCCCAGCCCCAGGTGGTGGTATGGTAAAAGAAAAAAGTGGATCCTTTTACATCATCTGTAGCCAGGTCCGGGCGAACATAAGCGCTGATGTGCATCACGCGTGGATTGTGTTCGTAAAAATCAAGGGCATCATTCATGTAGGTTAAAAAACCCGGGCTCACCAGGTTGTCATCCTCCATTACGATCACTTTGCCGTATTCATTCACCATTTTTGTAACGCCTTCGGTAGTAGATCTGACCAGCCCTTTGTTCGCCTCCGCTTCAATTATGGTTACCTCCCTGCACCATTTCTTTTCCCGTACCGCTTTTTTAACTTCGGCTATGGCTGAACGTGTTTCTTCAGACGCTCCCGGTTTGGGGCCATCCACATAGATCCACAGGCTGGATTCATCCGCATATTTGTTGCGGTACAGCGACTCCAGTACCTGCCGGGTATGATCCGGCCTGTTGTAGGCAAAAAAAACGATTGGAGCCAATGAACGCTTCATATGTAGTTTATAAAAAAAATAAAACCGCTGATCTAACCGGAAACCGGTTCGCCCGCATGCTTATCCAGCGTTTTCCTGATGATGTCTTTTGTAAAAAAGATCACCAGGCCCGAAAAGATGAGCGTATTGAACAGGCTCGATAAAGCATCACCCCAGATCATAAAATGCTTAACCATAAAAATATTGATTGCAACCGAACAAACAATGGAGATGAGCGCCACTTTCAGAATTTTTCTTTTTTCCTTATGGTATAACAGGAACAGGAACAGGAAATAATTCAGCGCCCAGATAAATGCCTGCACAGCCACCACAAAGAAATACCGGATGCCGGGCAAATATATTTTATTGATGAGGAAGTAATACGCAAATACAGCCACCGCCATACAGGCCAGGGAAAGAAACGTGAGCATTTTGAGGTAGTTGAAAAAAATCCGTTTTACCGATTCCCGGGTTGCAGTACCGCTGCTGATGGATTTATACAACTGCGGCTGCACATACAGTAAAATACTTTGTGCAACAGTGCCCACCATGGTTCCTAAAATACAGGCAATGGCATAAATGCCCAGTTCATATTTATCCACATTAAAAATGGCGAGGAACAGTTTATTGGTGGCACCCAGCATAAAAACACATAAC
Source organism: uncultured Ferruginibacter sp. (assembly GCA_964491955.1). GTDB lineage: Bacteria > Bacteroidota > Bacteroidia > Chitinophagales > Chitinophagaceae > Ferruginibacter. The sequence continues at coordinate 9,637 of CAZBIK010000020.1, read as the reverse complement.
TGGAATACCACGATGGGCAGCCCGAATTTCAACTCATCCCAAACCCTTTGGCTTTGAAAAGAGAACTGGATATACCCGTTCTTCAGGTAATACCATACACCCAACAGGTTTACTGCGATCAATGAAACAGCAATGCCCCAGATCCTGCCCACCCAGCCGGTAAAGAAAAAAACAACCAGTACAACAGACAGCCCGTATTCGATCAGTGATTTGGATATACCCATAACGGCATACCGGTTTACTTCATCCCGGTTACGCACCAGTGCAAATAACTGCTCGCTGCAGAAGACCAGGAAAGATAAAACCGGGATGATAAAAATAAAGGAGACCGGCAGTTCAAATTTTTCCCAGAGGGCATCTTTAAATATATACAGGCCTGCCACAGACAGCATGGTCATGATCCCTGCAAGGAAAAAGTTGGTGGTGAATGAAGCCGCAAAATCATCCTTGCTTTTTTTAAAATAATCGGCGGTGGAAGACTGGATCATACCCAGTGTGATGAGCGGGGCGATCAGGATCATGTTGCTGGCAAATAAACTCAATACCCCGTTATCGGCAGGGGTAAGATATTTTGGGTTTGTAAACAGCGGGATCAGGAGGAAGGAAACCCCTTTGGCGAAAAAATTGGTGAATACGTATTTGCCTACAGACCTGTAGACCCGGTCATTAAATGCATTTTTAACGGTATGAACAATGGACATGTTTTATCCGGGGTGTTGGGTTAGAAAAAACAATGGTAACCGGTATTGAATTCATCTTACTTATTATTCATCCACTTATCATACCACATCTGGAACATCAGGATATACCAGATCTTTTCGGCCCTTTCAATTTTTCCCTGGTAAAACGATCTTTTTATCTTTTGTATTACATCGTTATTGAAAATATCCTGCTTATGGATGAACTGTTCATCAAAATACATATCCACAAATGGTTTCAGGTCGTTCTGCAGCCAGGCAGCAATGGGTATACCAAATCCCATTTTTGGCCGGTCCATCATAGCTGCGGGTATGTATTTATGTACGATCTCCTTGAGGATAAATTTTTTATTGCCTTTGTTGTATTTATATTCCACGGGCAACTGGGCGGCCCATTCAATGATGCGCTGGTCTAAAAATGGTTCCCTTCCTTCCAGGCTTACGCTCATGCCGGCCCGGTCAACCTTTTGCAGGATATCATCCAGCAGGTAGGTTTGGTAATCCACTGCCATCATGTACGATAAAACAGAATAGTTATGCGGCGCCAGGTCCTTACTGTCGAAATAAGTAGGCATTTGATGAATACTTTTTTTAAACAGTTCAGCCAGTTCCTGTGCATTCATCTGCTGTGTCATACTCATCAGCACATTTTTTGCCGAAGGTTCCTTTAACAGTGATTTTACTTTTTCGTACCGGCTGTGAAAAAGATACTGTTTGTTGAACAGCGGAATTTTATCGGCCGGCACCCGGTCCATCAACGCTGCTGCGCTTTTCCGGAGGAACCCAGGCACTTTTTGAATGGTATTGCCATACCTGCTCATAAAATCATACCGGTTATAGCCGGCAAAGATCTCATCGCCGGCATCGGCTGATAAGGCCACGGTCACTTTTTCGCGTGCGATGCGGCTAACCAGTGTAGTGGGTATGGCGCTGCTGTCGGCAAAGGGTTCATCATAAAAGAACGGCAGCTGCGGAACAATGTCCAGCGCTTCTTTTTCGGTACAGTAATATTCGGTATGGTCGGTACCCAGGTGGGCGGCGATCTCTTTGGCAAACTGTGCTTCGTTCAATGCCACATCCTGCACACCAATGGTAAAGGTTTTTATTTTTTCGGTATTGTTCTTTTGCAGGATGGCCGTAACACAGGTGCTGTCGTAACCCCCGCTTAAAAAAACCCCTACGGGCACATCACTCACCATGCGGTACTGGAATGCGCTGGTGAGTATTTTTTCAGTTTCCGTAACCGCTTCCGGTAAGGAAATATCCAGTAAAGGCTTGTTGTATGCGTCATATACATTCCAGTACTGCTGCGTTTCAAAACTGCGGGTTTTGATGTCGAATAATAAAAAATGGCCGGGTTTTAATTTGCAGGCGTCATTAAAAATACAGTGTGGTGTGGGTACATAGCCAAACTGCAAAAAGGCGCCAACGGCATCGGTATTGATATCCTTTACAAATGCCGGGTGCTGCATCAGGGCCTTCAGCTCGCTGCCAAAAAGAAAGAGCCCGTCTTTAAAATAATAGAAGAAAGGTTTTACACCCGCCCGGTCCCTGCAGGCAAACAGTTGTTGTTTGTCTTCATCGTATATCACAAAAGCAAACATGCCGATGAACTGCTGCAGGGCTTCGCTACCCCATTCCCGGTAGGCATGCAGGATCACTTCAGAATCGCTGTGGCTGTTGAATACGTGACCTTTTTCCTCGAGTTGTTTTTTAATTTCGGCATAATTGTAGATCTCGCCGTTAAAACTAAGGTGCAGGTTATCGTAGGTTTTGGGTTGTTTGCCACCTTCGGTCAGGTCGATGATGCTTAACCTGCGGTGGCCCAGTCCAATACCTGCAGTATCTGTTTGAAACATAGCATACCCCTCGCCGTCAGGGCCGCGGTGGGCCATGATGCGGTTCATTTTTTCCAGAATCTCAATGCTTGTCCTCTTATTAAAATCTATAAACCCCGAGATACCACACATAGTTAATAATTAAAACAAAGGTAAGGGCTGAACCGTTACATAGTGTTGCCCAGGGCATCATTATAAATATTCCTCAACCCCGAAATATGTTGCGCCAAAGTAAAGTTCCGGGTGGCCCTTTGCCGCCCTGCTTCTGCTTTGTTATATAAAATATTTTTATCCAGTGTGCTTAAAGAAACGATCTGCCCTGCAGCATCATTTACATCATCGAGTGAAAAATACCAGGCGGTATCTTCACACTGCTCTTTAAACGAAGCAATGTCACTCAGCAACAGGGGCATGCGCATGGCCATGGCTTCCAGTACCCCCAGCGAAAAACCCTCAAAGGTGGAGGACATCACAAACAGGTGGTACTGCGGGATCACCTGTTCAATGTTATTCACCTCCCCTTTTAAAAAGACTTTTGCACCGGTTGTATCGATCTTCTGCTGCAATTCTTCCTGCAGGTTACCAGTTCCATAAATGTCCAGTACAATATCCTTATCCCGTACCAGCGCCATGGCATCAATGATAAAACGGTAATTCTTTTGCAGGCGCAAAGCACCTACTGCAACGAGTTTAAAAGTACCCTTGTTGGCTGTTGCAGGTACCGGTTGTGCCTGAAACCGGTCAACATCCACAAAAGTATACAAAGTGTAAGCCTTGTACGGCTTTAATTGCAAAAAGGAAAAATATTCTTCCAAAGCCCCTTTGGCAACCACGATGATGATGCTCTTCCTGAACCGGTAACTGAGCCTGTCTAAAAAACGGATATACCAATGCTTATACTCAACCGAAGTGGCAATGAAAGCATGAATGGTGGTGATCAGCGGGATCTTTGACGGCAGCGAAAACCGGGCAACAAATGTTGGCCAAAATAAATGGCTGTGCACCAGGTCGGGTTTTTCTTCCCGGACAAGTTTCCTGAATTTAAAAAAAGCAAGCGGCAGGGAAAACAGGGAACCGGTATTGAGGCAGATCCATTTTTTACATTGCAGTTCGTCGTCGAAATGATTGCCGGGAAAAAGGGTAACCACGATGTGTTCATATTCCGGCAGTTCGCGTATCACCCTTACCATCATGGTTTCGGCGCCGCCACGCTGCAGGTTAAAGATAAAATGAATGATTTTTTTTTGCATAGTAAATATGACCTCACCCCCCTGAACTTCGTTCCTAACTTTCTCCCGTAATTGCGGGATCAGTTACCTCTCCCATAGAGAGGGGAGTAGATCCTTTTCCGGAAGGGAATTTATCTAAATTTTAAATCATAAGTGATAAAAAATATTTCCTGAATAATACAACATTATTTTTTGATCCCCTTTACCACATACGCCACACAATTATCATAATGCACCTCTCCGCCCCAAACCTTTTCCATACCGTTTTCTTCGAACCATTTTTTTACCGTACTTATTTTTTGCGGCTGGTCGTACTCGGGACTGAACATATCGAATGTATCCAGGATACACCATTCCCTGGTCTCCTGTTTGGATAACCCCTTCGGCAATGTTCCTTTAATATCGCAGATGGGGATGAAACGGTTTACAAAAAGGCCGATGCCGATCCGGTTAAAAAAAGAAGTGACGGCCATCATCCAATCTACATTTTTCTCAATTTTCTTTAAGAGTTTTTCATTGCTCCATTTTTTGGTGATTGGCCTGAACATGTATTTGGCCTGCAGCTTTGTCCACCAGCCGTTCACACAATAAAAATCCACCAGCACTTCGGCGCCGGGTTTGGCCATGCTGATCAATGACTGTACGGTTTTGTGTACATCGGGGGTATGCTGTATCACTCCAAAACAAAATACTTTGTCGAACTGCCCTTTGGCAAAAGGCATATCGTATACACTTGCCTGGTATAAATGAAACCGGTCTTTGTGGTGGCCGTTGTTCTTAAAATTGGCTTCCACGGCATTGCTGTAATCCACACTGTACAGGTTTGCCTTGGTATGGTCGAGTACGATCTGCGAAAAACGCCCGGCGCCGCTGCCCACTTCCAGGATATTTTTATCGAGCAGGTCTTCTTTATCCCAGCCGGTAACGGCAAAAAAACGGTTATAACTGAGCTGGGTATTTTTTTGTTCGCGGTCGATCTGTGTGGCTGCAAACTTATTCCACTGGTAACCGAAATTCTGGGTGTAGTTATCATCTTCCACCAGCCGGTATGCACCGTTCCTGAAAGGGAAGACCAGGTTTCCGTTTGCTGCCAATCCGCCGGGTGTGGCCTGCAGTGGTTTTTGATCAAAGGGGTTTTGCAAGTTGATGGTCTGACTCATGTATATTGGTGATTTTTACCTCACCCCAACCCCTCTCCCTTGGAGAGGGGTTGGAACGATTCAATTAGGATAAATATGCAGGTCAATCAGTTCTTTATTGGCCAGCAATGCTGCTTTTGAAAATTCTTTATTATCCAGGGTTATCCTGTAATTGCAGCCGGCAATCAGGTCATAAATGGCTTCCAGGCTGTCGCCCTTGGCAGCTATGGGCTCGGGGTGAATGGCTACAATGCAGGCCGGGCGTATATTCTTAAGGGTATGTACGGCCCCCTGCAGGGTATCATATTCGGCGCCCTCCACATCGATCTTTATAAAATCAAGCCGGCTGATATTTTTTTCCCGCACAAAATCATCGATGCTGGTTACAGCCACATCAATACCGTGCAGGGAACGGTCATCTTTATAATTCACCAGGCTGTTGCTGTTGTCGGCACGGTTATCCGAAACAAAAAAAGTGATCTTGCCATTTGCTTTGCCCACTGCCTGCTGAAAGGTTTCGATCTCCGTTCCTGCGGGATTGATGGAAACTGTTTTTTGAAGCAGTGCATAAGTACCGGGTGCGGGTTCAAAGGCATATACCTTTCCCGTTTTACCCGCCACCTGAGCCGCAATAACACTGAACAGCCCGATATGGGCGCCAATATCAATGATCACCGCTCCGGGTTTACAGGTCTCGTGTAAAAATGTAAAGTTGTCTGCTTCGTAGGTTTCCGGGAAATATTTAAAATACCGGGTGGGCAAGCGCAAGCTGTGCCCGTTTATGGTTCGCTGTAAACCCCTGCCCATGCTGGCAATATCAAGCAGTTTATAGATCAGTTCTTTCATTAAAAAGGTAAAGTTATGTTTTGGTTCTTATAAACGGTTCTTTAAAAGTAAGGCTCAAACGCTTTATAGCAATGGTATATTGTCTTTTGCCTGTGCACTCAATTTTTGAAATACTGTGACCCTATTTATGCTCGTTCATATACCACTCAATAAATTTACCAATGCCTTCGGTTATGCCAATGGCCGGTTTGTAATTGAATAAAACAGTGGCTTTGCTGATATCAGCAAATGTGATGTCCACATCACCGGGTTGCATGGATTCATAAACCAGGTTTTTTTCTTTACCCATGGAAGCATAAATGATATCTACCAGTTCATGCAGTTTAACCGGGTGATTGTTACCCAGGTTAACCGTGGTATATACCCCGCTGTTTTGCAGACAATATTCAAGCGCATTGAAAATGCCGTTCACCGTGTCATCAATAAATGTATAATCCCTGGCGCTTTGCCCATTGCCGAATAAAACAATGGGCTGGTTGCCGGCTATCTTTTTTACAAACTGGTGAATGGCCAGGTCGGGCCGCTGCCCGGGGCCATACACGGTAAAAAAGCGCAGGTTAATGATATCGATATTGTATAAATGATGAAATGTATAATTCATCAGCTCGCCTGCTTTTTTGGTAAAGGCATAGGGAGAGATGGGATTGTCCACATTATCGTCTTCGCTGAAAGGTATTTTTTTATTATTGCCATACACCGATGAGGAGGAAGCAAAGATGAGTTTGCGGACCGACCTGGCCTGCATGAATGCATGAACTTTTTGGGTACCCGTAATATTCACATGCACATAACCGGCAGGGTCTTCAATGGAAGGCCTGACACCTGCTTTGGCAGCCAGGTGTATCACAGCGCTGATATTATTTTCTTTAATCCCATCCAGCCCCTGTGTGATGTCCATTTCATAAAAAACAAATGCCGGGTGATGCAAAAAGGCGGAGAGATTGTTTTCTTTAACAGCCCGGCTGTAAAAGGGATCAAAATTATCAACGCCGATCACTGAAAAACCCTTTGCAAGCAGTAAAGTACAAACATGACTCCCGATAAAGCCTGCACAGCCTGTAACTAAGATGGTAACCATAGGCTGTAAAAATAATGGAAAAATATGGTGGTAGATACAGGGCCTGCAGTTTGCGGTCAATTTAATAAACAACAGGAGTGACCGTAGCGGCTACGCTGAGGCGGGTCAAAGGCGGGTCTAGATAAAAAATACCGGCTTCGACTCGCCTTTGCGTAGCCGCTACGGCAGAGCAAGGCAAGCTCAGCCTGACAACTTTTCAAACCAGGGTACTTCAGGTTCATTTGGATTAACCCCGGCGTAAAAACTTATGAGTATATTGCAGGCTAAAATAAAACGGCTCCCGGATCCATTGCCGTTTCCCAAAAAAAACCAGCAACCTGCCAATGCAGTATATCACCATATACGATTTCCTTTTATTGCCGGTCTATCTTTTTATTTTCTATATCCTGATTAAACGAAGGTCGCCTAAAATAGATGATCGTGAACTGAGGAAAATATTTCTCATAGCCTTTGGCCTGCGCATGTTCGGTTCGGTTGCCTATTCCTTTATGGTACAGTATTATTATGGCTATGGGGATTCCTTCACGTATTTTACAGGCAGTCGTTTTTTAACCGAACAGGTTAAGCTTGACCTGGACAATATCAAATATTTTTTTGCCCCTGCCAAGGAAGTGTCTGAATGGTATAAATTTGAAGCCGAGAACAATTATTATACGGGTTACCTGGCTACTCCATCCAACCTGTTCGTGATGAAACTGGCGGCCCTTGTTTCCGTGGTTTCTTTCAATAAGTTTTTGATCATTTCCCTTTTTTTTGGCCTGTTCTCCTTTGCCGGGCAGTGGAAACTCTTCCGGGTATTCCACGATGTGAATATGGGTAAAAACAACAGGTTGCTTGCATTTATGGTGCTGTACACCCCTTCCATCTGGTTCTGGGGCAGCGGGCTTATGAAGGATTCAGTATGTATGGGCGCCACCGGTTTTTTTATTGCCATCCTGTACAAGAACTTTATAAAAAAACAATTTGCGCTGAAGGACATGCTGGTCCTGGCCGTAATGTTCTATATCATCAATATCACCAAAAGTTATATTGCCCTTATCCTGGTGGTTGGCCTGGCCACTTTTATCTTTGCCCGTTTCATGCTGGCTGTTAAGAATGTAGTGATCAAAGGTATCCTCATTCTGATCTTCTTTTCTGTTGCCATTACCATCGCTTTTGTTTTTAATATAGATGAACAACTGCAGGAACTGGCCATTGAATCTTCACAACAGCTGGAAAGTTTTCAAAAGAACTACAATGCGGTTAACCAGGATGATGACAGGAGCAGGGGAATGGTTGAAATAGAAGAAATAGATGCCTCGCTGGAGGGGATCATCCTCCAGAGCCCGTTAGCCATTTTTACCTGCCTGTTCCGGCCTTTTATCTGGGAAAGCAGTAAACTCATCATCCTGTTTAACTCACTGGAGTCAACCTTTTTACTAATCTGCACCCTGGTGGTATTATTTAAAACCCGGTTCTTTGGATTTTTCAGGGCTGTTTTCAATAATGAATATGTGCTGTTTTGTTTTATTGTGAGCATGTTGTTTGCCCTCATCATCGGGTTAACCACTTTTAATTTTGGTTCCATAGCAAGGTATAAGATCATTTTACTGCCCTTTTATTATTTTATACTGGTACATTTATATACCATTACCATGTATAAAAATAACGCAGTACCTGATAAATTACCCGGAGCTGTGTAAGTTTTAAAATTTATATTACTTAATATTGCTTTTTTAAAGGGGTATTATTTACAAAGGAACACAACCTGATGATCACAGAAGAGAAATTGATGGCCGGCTATGATGGTACACCAGCAGCATACCACCGGGTAAATAACCGGGAGATCGCTGATTTTACCTTGAGCCGCGCTGATGATAATATTGACCCCGATGTGGTCAGGTCTTTTGGGGAAGAATGGAATAAATTTCACAAATTTTCCAAAAACACCCTTGCCCTGATCTGCCGGGAATATTTTGATATCCTTGATGATACCATGGTGAACAAGGATACCTATATGATCGATATCGGTTGCGGCAGCGGGCGCTGGAGTGAATATTTTATTGATAAGGTCAAATTCATTGAAGCCGTTGATCCCAGTGATGCGGTTTTTGCTGCCGATAAATTACTGGGTAAAGCCGGCAATGTGCGGATCACCAGGGCCAGTATCAATACGCTTCCCTGGCCCGATGAGGTATTTGATTTTGGCATGAGTGTGGGTGTATTGCATCATATTCCCGATACACAGGCAGCTTTGAACGAGTGTGTAAAAAAAATAAAAAAGGGCGGGTACTTTTATTTATACCTCTATTATAAACTGGATAATGAAGGGTTTTTCTTCAGGTTACTGTTCAACATCGCCGACCTGGTAAGAAAAATAGTAAGCCGGCTTCCATCCGGGCTAAAAAAGTTTACCTGCGATGTGTTGGCCATTGTTGCATACATGCCCTTTATCCTCTTAAGCAGGGCTTTATCCTCTCTCGGCTTTAAAAAAACGGCAAAAAGAATCCCCCTGTCGGCCTATGCCAACAAAGATTTTTATATTATCCGCAATGATTCGCTTGACAGGTTTGGAACCACGCTGGAACAGCGTTTCAGCCGTACAGAAATTGAGCAGATGATGAAAAAGGCCGGTTTACACAATATCCGTTTTGGGGAGAACAGCCCGTTCTGGCATGCCGTGGGGCAAAAAATATGATCTTTTATAAAAGCCCGTCCATTTAAAAACTATAAAAAAACTTTTGTTGTGCTTTTAATTTTTAATCCTGCTCCGGAAGTCGTCTTAGACAAGCTGCTAATGACATGTATTTTAAAACGCTGACTTTAAAAC
>CAZBIK010000019.1:10284-20322 GCA_964491955.1 uncultured Ferruginibacter sp. | reverse complement strand
TTAAATGTGTCATTGTAGTACGTTTATCTCTTAATCCGTTAATTGATTAATCAACCTGCCGGTTTATTTTTCCGTGTTAACGGATCAACCTGTAATTCTTCTCTGTAATATTTCCCACCTGGTCTTCAACAATAATTTTTAATTCATGTTCACCGGGAGGGCACATTTCATCAAATGTGTAAATGAACCTGCTGCCTTTGTCATTACTGAAACGGAGCCATTTGCCATTGATTGTTGCGGTAAAGCTTTTGATCTCTTCGGTATTGTCCTTTACCCCAAAAACAAGCTGTTTCAGTTTAGCGGTTGATATACCATCTTTAAACCCGATGGGCCTTATCGCGGGAGGTATGGTATCGATCATGAGTTGAAAACTGCCAAACTCCCTGAATTCCGCCCTGTACCAGCCCGTGTCTTTTCTGTTGTTTACCGGGCTTGCTTTTTTATAATCATTTTTATTACCTGCAAAGCGGCGCATGACCATCTTATCCGGGTAGTCAGTCCGGGCTTTGATGCTTACCGGGAAATAACAGTGCACGGGAACACCGGTATGGTGTAACCGGAACAACGGGAATTCACTGCCGGCATTTATTTCCTGGTACCGGAACCTGATGGAATCATATAAACAGTTTTCGGCCAGGTAAAAACTGATCCGGTTGTTTTCGAAAGGGTTTACAAACCCCGGGTGAAAAGAAAGCTGCTGGTAAAAACTGGCCGTATCCGTTGTTTTGGCAGGGGTTGCATTTTCCTGTTGTTTTAAATCAAAGGCAGCTATGGATGTATTGCCATCGGCATCTTTCACTTCCAGTTTTATTTTATAAATGATCCCCGTATCCAGGTCAATGACCCCGTTGCCGGGTGTGGATTTGTAAAGGCTGTTATTAAACCCGGGCAGTTTTGAAATATGTTGAATATACCTTCCCCCATTGCTTCTTTGCGTATAATCAATATGTGCATTTAAATAACGGGTCTCGTCATAACTGATATTGTCTAACTGAAAGCCGATAATTGGTTTTTCATCCTGGTAAAGTACTGTTTCGTAAATACCATTCCTGTTGGCCGATCCGTTGGAACGGTCAGTTGCTGTAATGCCAAAACTGATCTTATCTGAATGTACCAGGACCAGGGATGGTGTGGTTGTATAAATGCCGTTTACTTTTTTCAGTGTGTATATCCTGGGCGTTTGTTCATAGGTGCTGATGTGCCTGTCGTACACAGCTAACCGGTATATATCCGGAGCGATGGTATCCGGTACGGGAAAACCGAACAGGGTGGGGTTTAAAACCTTGTCGGTTTTGGTATCCCTGATCTCAAAATGAAGGTGCGGCCCCTGCGAGCCGCCGGTATTGCCGCTGAAAGCAATGAACATTTCTTTGGTCACCGGGAATGAATCAGGGGGGATATCTAAAAAAACTGCCCAGCTTTTCAATTTGTACTGTTGTTCTTTTACATACGCTTCAAGTGCGGGAAAAAAATCATTTAAATGTGCATATAAAGTGGTTAACCCGTTGGGATGATTGATATATATGGCCCTGCCATAACCCCAGGGTTCAATTTTAACCCGGGCTATATAACCTTCAGCTGATGCCAGTATCCTTTTATTCTGCACCTGGGCGGTACGGCAATCCAGGCCCATATGGTAATGGTTGGACCTTAATTCGCCAAAATTGGCTGATAAAGAGACCGGTGCTTCTACGGGATAGGCAAAATAATTTTTCGGATAATTCTTTACAGGAAAAAACTGTGCAGAACAATAATATATATTTAACAGCCCGGAAATAAGTAAAACAACCTGGAGAGACCTTTTAATCATTATATTTATATAAATTAATTCGTTTTGTGTAATTATACATAAAATTACATCTAATCAAACAAACCCTTTTTTTAAGCTAAAACTACTATTATGAAACGGCTATTAATGTTACTGGCTTTATCAGTTTCCATATCGAATGCATCTGCACAAACGGCTACCTGCACCGTATTGCTTGATTCTTTAAAGGGAACTTATGAAGGCGAATGTAAAAACGGCAAAGCCAATGGCACCGGCAAAGCTATTGGTATCAATACCTATGACGGAGAGTTTAAGAACGGTTATCCTGAAGGAAAGGGAAAATATACCTGGAGTAACGGAAATTATTATTATGGTGGCTGGAAAAAAGGCCAGAAAGAAGGGAAAGGAGAACTGCACCAGTTTGAAGATGGAAAGGAAACCCTGGTAACCGGCTACTGGAAAAAGGACAATTACAGGGGCGAATATGAAAATCCGTATGTGATTACCAATGTTACACCCGAGATCGGCAGGGTACAGGTTTCAAAAATGAGCAATACTGAAAGCACGATCTCCGTTACCGTAGAAAGCCTGGTCAATAGTTCTTCATTTACCAGGAGTACATTTGCAACCACTGCGGTAATGACAGCTCACCAGGTTATCCGGGGTCAGTATGTTAGCAAGTCAAACAATGCCTTAACCAATAAGGAAGTCACCATTTTTCGTGGTGTGATATTCCCTTTTCGCTGCAGGTTTGAATTTGGCTCCTCCATGATCGAGATCGAGTTTTTTGAAAAAGGCGCCTGGGATGTAATTGTGCCCATTAATAAATAACCCGCAGCTTTCAAATAGAGATTGGCCTGGTATGAAGTTACACTGCAATAAATGCTGTAATACGCAACAGGGCTGCTTTTGCATATACAGGTAAATTCAATATATCCGCTGCCATAAAAAAACTTTATAAAAAATCAGGGGTAGCTGCTGTACAGGTTTTTTATTTACAGCTTTTACAATTACTTTTGCACGCCACCACACAGGCAATACTGCTATGCCAAAAGACAATTCCATTAAATCAGTTTTAATTATCGGTTCGGGCCCCATTATTATAGGACAGGCCTGTGAATTTGATTATTCAGGTACGCAGGCTGCCCGGTCTTTACGGGAAGAAGGCGTAAAGGTCATACTTATAAACAGCAACCCGGCCACTATTATGACCGACCCCATGATGGCCGACAAGGTTTACCTGTTACCGCTCACTGTAGAAAGTATTGAACAGATCCTGGAAGAAAATGATATTGATGCGGTATTACCAACCATGGGCGGGCAAACAGCCCTTAATCTCTGTAAAGAAGTAGATGAACTGGGAATTTGGGAAAAATTCGGGGTTAAACTGATCGGTGTAGATATCAAAGCCATTGATAAGGCAGAGGACCGTGAAAAATTCCGTAAATGGATGATCGAAATGGGCATACCGGTTTGCCCGGCAAAAATTGCCAATTCCTTTTTAGAAGGAAAGGAATTTGCACAGCAAATAGGATTTCCCCTGGTACTGCGTCCATCCTTTACTTTGGGAGGTACCGGTGGCAGTATCGTTTTTCATAAAGATGAACTGGACGAAGCGCTGAACACCGGGCTGACCGCCAGCCCCATGCATGAAGTACTTGTAGAAAAAGCCGTATTGGGCTGGAAGGAATTTGAACTTGAACTGTTACGCGATAATGCAGATAATGTAGTGATCATTTGCGGGGTTGAGAATTTTGATCCGATGGGCGTTCATACCGGTGATTCCATTACAGTTGCCCCGGTTATGACCTTAAGTGATACGGCCTACCAGCTGATGCGGAACACGGCCATACGCATGATGCGCGACCTGGGTAATTTTGCCGGCGGCTGTAACGTACAGTTTGCGCTTAACCCCCAAACCGAAGAGATCATTGTGGTGGAGATAAACCCAAGGGTTAGCCGCTCATCGGCACTGGCCAGTAAAGCTACCGGGTATCCCATTGCTAAAATTGCGGCTAAACTTGCCATCGGATATAACCTGGATGAACTGAAGAACCAGATCACCCAATCCACTTCGGCCTATTTTGAGCCGGCACTTGACTATGTTATTGTTAAGATACCACGATGGAACTTTGATAAATTCAAAGGCGCAAAAGACACGCTCGGTTTCCAGATGAAAAGTGTGGGTGAAGTAATGGGTATTGGCCGCAGCTTTGCCGAAGCAGTACAAAAAGCCTGTCAGAGCCTAGAGAATGAAGCGGTGGGCCTGGGTTATTATGGTAAAAGCCTGATGCATGCTGATGAGCTGATCGAATATATTAAAATACCCAAGTGGGACCGGATATTCAGGATCAAAGATGCTTTAATGGCAGGCGCCAGTGTGAAACGCATTTGTGAAAGCACAAAAATTGACCGCTGGTTCATTTACCAGATCCAAAAAATATGTGATTGCGAAAAACAAATAGCCCAATACGACCTGGAAACATTGCCGGATGAATTACTGAAAGAGGCAAAACTTCTGGGGTTCAGTGATGAGCAGCTTAAAAGCATCATGCAGGAAGAAGATGCAGAACCGATCTACGAACGGAGAAAGGCAATGGGATTGACCCGTGTATTTAAAATGGTGGATACCTGCAGTGCCGAGTTTGAAGCAAAAACACCATACTTCTATTCCACTTTCGAAACCAAACCGGTAAATGAAAGTAAACTGATCAGTAATGAAAGTGTGGTATCTGCAAAAAAGAAGATCATTGTTTTGGGCAGTGGCCCCAACAGGATCGGCCAGGGTATTGAGTTTGATTACTGCTGTGTACACGGTTTACTGGCCGTTAAAGAAGCGGGTTACGAAGCCATCATGGTTAACTGTAATCCCGAAACGGTATCCACTGATTTTGATATTGCCGACAAACTGTATTTTGAACCCGTGTTCTGGGAACACCTCTGGGAAATTGTGGAACATGAAAAACCTTATGGTGTAATTGTGCAGCTGGGCGGACAAACCGCTTTAAAACTGGCCAAACGCCTGCATGAAAAAGGCATTAAAATAATCGGGTCATCTTTCGACAGTATGGACATTGCCGAAGACCGGGGAAGGTTCAGTGATATGCTGAAAGAACTGGAGATCCCTTACCCGGATTATGGTACTGCTTATAATACCGATGAAGCCATTGAAGTGGCCAGGAAGGTAGGATACCCTGTTTTAATAAGGCCCAGTTATGTTTTGGGTGGACAAAGAATGCGTATTGTGATCAATGATGAAGACCTTGAAAAAGGGGTACTGAGCCTGATCAAACATTTGCCCGGCAATAAAATATTGATCGATCATTTTTTAGACCGTTGCCAGGAAGCCGAGATCGATGCCATTTTTGACGGTGAAAGTTTTCATGTGATGGGTGTGATGGAGCATATTGAACCGGCGGGTATCCACAGCGGCGACAGCAATGCCGTGTTGCCGCAATTTAATTTATCGCCGCTGATCGTACATACCATGGAAGAATATGCCGAAAAAATTGCCCGGGCATTAAAAATACAGGGGCTGATCAATATCCAGTTTGCCATTAAAGACGGCAATGTATTTGTAATTGAAGCCAACCCCAGGGCAAGCCGAACCACACCATTCATTGCCAAAGCATACCAGATCCCTTACCTGAATATTGCCACCAAGATCATGATGGGTGCCAACAAACTCAAAGATTTTACGTTTGATAAAAAACTGACCGGCTTTGCCATCAAGGAACCGGTTTTCTCCTTTAATAAATTCCCCGGCGTAAATAAGGAGCTTGGCCCCGAAATGAAAAGCACCGGCGAGGCCATCCGTTTCATTAAAGACCTCAGGGATCCTTACTTCAGGCAGCTGTATAAAGAACGCAGCATGCATTTGAGCAAATAGGTTCATTGGCCATTTCAATCTTGTTCATGCCTGTTTTACAATAAAGAATTATCTTTTGGTTGTGAAAGGGTTTCTTTATAAAACAATATTTTTTTTCTGCCTGTTTTTTTCCGGGCAGTATTCTTTCGGCCAAAACATTGCTGCCGACCTGGTATTTGACCGGGTAACCAAATCACAGGGGCTGCCGGATAATGCCATCAATTTTATTTACCAGGACAGCCGCGGTTTTTTGTGGCTGGCAACCAACCACGGTTTAAGCAGGTACGATGGCCGTAGTTTTAAAAATTATACTGCGCCTGGCAAAAATGGCATTACCGACCTGGTAGTGAACAGTATCACGGAAGATAAAGACGGCAATATCTGGTTTGGCACCGAAAGCGGGCTGAATAAACTGAACCTGTTTACCGAATCAATATTGCAGTATCATGAAGGCAGCGGCCCGGGCACGATCCCGTACAAATGGTGCAATTACCTGTACACCGACAAGGATAAAAACCTTTGGCTGTCTACTGAAAAGGGACTCGCATTATACAATACCGCCACCGGCAGTTTTCAAAATTATCCGGTAACTGTATCGGGGAAAGATGACCGGATCAATAAATTCATCAATAAGATACTGGATGATGGTGCAGGTAAATTGTGGCTTTCCACATCGTATGGTATAAAAGCATTTGATAAGAAAACAAAGACCTATACATCCTATCATAAAGAAGAAATAAACGGGCAGGTACAAAAAGAGAATATTTTTTATTCTTTGTTCATAGATCATGATCAAATAATATGGGCCGGTACTTTCGCCGGGGAGCTGTTTATGCTCAACAAGTCAACGAAAGTTTTTGATAAAATTGAATATGCCGGCGTACATAAAAACCAATTTTCCATTAATGATATCTCTGAAATAAAAATACAGGACAGCTGGTACCTGTTGCTGGCAACCAGTGGCGGGCTTATTCCCGCCAGGCAGTCGAAAAAATTGGAGGTCGCTGCATCTTATTCACTCGCCGGTTACGGCCTTACTAAAATACATAAGGATAAACAACAGAACCTGTGGGTAACATCGGTCAAAGGGCTGTTTAAATTAAATCCAAACAGTTTTGCCTTTAAATGGCTTCCCCTCAATGAAACCAGTAAGGAGAAGCAGAGTATTTTCCATATTATCCCTGACGTAAAAAATAATCAAACCGTTTTTTATCTAACCACGCAAAGCGGCTGGTACACGTACGATGCGGTAATGCAAACCATTGTGCCGCATCATTTGCCCGCGGACAAAAACCAATTGCTTAAAAATATAAACAACTGGATCAGCGATGGCCGGGGTTATTGGTTTACATCTGAGAACGGCTTTGGGTATTATGATATTTTTGATAACCGTTTGCTGGACCTTAGCCAACATGTCATTTCAGCATCGGGCCAAAGGGTAACAGGAAATATAGCCAGGGCAACCGAAAAAGATTACTGGGTTACTTTAAAAAGAAGCGGCATACTGGTGTATGACCGGGTTACCCAAAAAGACACGGTTATTTTTGGCGATAAAAATAAACCGGATAATACCTATGGCAATGCCATTTATGATTTGCAAAAAGGGATCGATGGCCATATCTGGTTTACAAGCAGGAATAAATTATACCGTGTAAACCCCCATGATTTTTCCTATAAAATTTATTCAGCACCCCGTACAGATGAAAAAGTGGCTGAAACCAAAACTTCGCCCCTTCGTATACTTTTTACCAAAAGCGGGCAAATGATCGTTTGCAGCAATCTGCGCATATATGCATTCAGATCCGGGGAGCTGGTAACTGTTTATCCTGTAAAAGGCTTCAGTAAATTTTCCATTGAGAAGATCAATGAAGATGCATTACAAAATGTATGGGTACAGACAGATAACGGGGTATATAAAACGGATACCGGCATTTCCCGTTGGGAGTCTATGAACAACCTTCCCGGGTGGGGCGATAGTGCCATCATTTCTGAGATCTGTTCACAGCGGCCGGGTGAAATTCTTTTTGCATCCTATGGAAAGATCGGAATTTTACGGGAAGGCCTTTTGCAAAAAAATGAATCACCATTGCCCGTGCTCATCAGCCGTGTACGTTACGGGAATAAAGAAGACCATTTAGTTTCTGTTCAGCCAACTGTTATAAAAAGTTCTTATAAAGATGCGGTGGAGATAGAATTATCACCGGTTAACTTTATCGGTGAAAGCGAAAATAAGATCCTGTATCAACTCAGCGGCTGGGATGATGAATGGAAAGAATTAAGCAATGGTTCAACAGTGCGTTACGAACAATTACCGCCGGGTGACTATACTTTTGTAACCAGGTCGGTAAATGCAGCAGGTATGGAAAGTACAGAAACAAAAATGGGGTTTACGGTTGTTCCTCCTTTTTACCTGCGCTGGTGGTTTATTGCACTGGCCGTTTTATTTGCAGCAGGAATTTTATATGTCACCTATCGCTACCGCCTGCACAAGGCTTTGGAAATGGAAAAGCTGCGGACAAGAATTGCCACCGACCTGCATGACGATATTGGAGCAACATTAAGTTCTATCTCCTTGTACAGCCAGGCTGTAAAAGAACATTTAAAGGAAAAAAATCCACAACTGGAGAATGTGCTGGATAAAATGGGAGAAAACAGCCGGGAAATGGTGGCCAGTATGAGTGATATCGTATGGGCTATTAATCCTGGTAATGATAACGGTGAAAAGCTCATTAAGCGGATGGAAAGTTATGCTACTGATATGTGTGCAGTAAAAAATATCCGGTTACATTTCAGTGCAGATGAAAAGTTGCATACCCTTTCCCTGCCGCTGCAACACCGGAAAGATATCTATCTTATTTTTAAGGAAGCGATCAATAATGCCGTAAAATATTCAGGTACTGAAATGATTTGGGTAAAGATCGGTCTGTCTAATAAAAAATTAATGATGTTGATAAAGGACGAAGGCAAAGGCTTTAATGAAGCGACCATAATAAAAGGAAATGGCTTAAAAAATATGCATACCAGGGCCAGGGAAATAAAAGGAACGGTTACCATTGAGAGCTTTGCAGGAAAAGGCACTACGGTTTCTTTACAATGTATTATTTAAGTAATATAAGGATCCTGTGTTCCGGGTTTTCAGGATCTTCCACCTGCTGTCCATATCACCCTAATTGGCGATAACGGCGAATCATTCAAAATATCATCTTTATGACTGAAATTAAAAAAATGAAGATTGCCATTTTTGAAGACAATAAAAAATTCAGGGAAAGCCTGGAGTTTGTTATTGTTACCTGTAGCGATATGGAACTCTGCGGTTCTTTTGAAGATACCAGCAGGCTGCAGCAAAAAATAGAAGCCCTGCAACCTGATGTGGTATTGATGGATATAAACATTCCCGGAAAGAATGGCATTGAAGCGGTAAAAGAGATCAAAGAAAATTTCCCGGGAATAAAACTGTGTATGCAGACCGTGTTTGATGATGCTGATAAGATCTTTGCATCATTGTGCAACGGGGCATCGGGGTATATTTTAAAAAACACACCACCCGAAAAAATACTGCAGGCTATCCGTGAAGTGGCAGAAGGAGGTTCTTTCTTTACGCCGTCAGTGGCTCAGAAAGTGTTGAACAATTTTCAGCAGCATGTACAGCAGGTTGAATACATACAGCTTACCGAAAAGGAAAAAGAAGTATTAAAATACCTGGTAGAGGGCCTTAGTTATAAAATGATCGCCGATAAAATACATGTAAGTTTTCATACCATACACACACATATAGGCAACATTTACGGAAAGCTTCATGTAAACAGCAAAGGAGAAGCTATTCATAAAGCCATGAAGAATAAACTGGTGTGAATGCTACCGGCCCCGGCCTTCAGTAATGATTTTCATTGGTAAAAAATACCCCGTTTTGGCGATACCGGAAAAGCTGTATTTATTTCATATTTGAATATAAATAGGGGTTATGAAGAAAACAACCGGTTTGCTGATCTGCATACTGCTGCTGCATTTTTCCGCAACTGCACAATCCTTTGCCATCAATACGGATGGCTCTGCTGCCCATACCAGTGCCATTCTGGATGTAAAGAGTACTGCCAAAGGGTTATTGATACCAAGGATGACAAAGACCGAGCGCAACAGCATAATTACACCTGCAACGGGATTGATGATATTTCAAACCGGGCCGGATAGTATTGGGTTTCATTATTACAGCGGCAGTACCTGGAGCTGGGTGAGCAGCAGTACCAATGGCGGCGACTGGAAATTAACAGGCAATACCGGAACAGATACTGCAACCAATTTTATAGGCACTAATGATACCAAGGCGTTAAGATTTAAAATTAATAGCCCGCGTTCAGCGTTTAAAAGTCAAAAAAATAATTTTATTGGAATGGGTGCCGGTAAA
>CAZBIK010000019.1:2902-10274 GCA_964491955.1 uncultured Ferruginibacter sp. | reverse complement strand
CTTTGGGTACATCAACCGGCATTACAGCAATAGGGGTTGCCGCTCTGGGACTTAACCGCAATAAAAACGACCTGGTAGCTGTTGGGGACAGTGCTTTATATAGTAATACTTCTACAGGAGCAACTGCTGGTCAAAGTGTTAAAAACTCTGCATTTGGATCAAAAGCGCTATTAAATAATACAACGGGTTATAATAATACCGGAATTGGTTTTCAGTCCTTATACTTTAATACTAATGGAATTGATAACACTGCCATAGGTCAAAGCGCACTTGCAAGTTCCACGAGTGGCTCTCAAAACACGGCAACCGGATCTAATGCTCTTATTAGAAATACAACCGGAGATTTTAATACTGCAACAGGTTACAGAGCGCTTTGGAACAATATAACCGGGGATTTTAATACAGCAATAGGGTCCAATGCGCTTTTAAACATTATAACCGGATCATCCAATACTGCAATTGGATATGAGACAAATCGGGTAAATCTAATAGGATCATATAATACAGCTATAGGATACCAAACATTGTATACTGCTACCAGGGACTACAATACAGCTATTGGAGCCTATGCATTATTTGGAAATACAATGGGTATCCATAATACAGCTGTTGGAGCCTCTGCACTTTATGATAACGATGGTATTTATTGTACTGCGTTGGGAGCCAGTGCAAAAATTTTGGGATCAATAAATGCTACTGCTATTGGGGCAAAATCTTTTGCAAGCTGCAGTGATTGTTTGGTCCTGGGATCGGTAAATGGGGCCAACGGCGCAACTGCAAATGTTAATGTTGGCATAGGAACAACAACTCCACAGGCATCACTCCATGTACAAAGAGGGGCCGTATTATTTGATAGTACCATTGGCAGCACCCCGGTAAGCGGTGCGGGTACAAGAATGATGTGGATACCGGCAAAAGGAGCTTTTAGGGGTGGGCGGGTAGATGGATCTTTTTCAAATTATTGGGATGAAGACAGTATAGGATGGGGTTCTTTTGCATTTGGATATAATTCAAAAGCGTCTGGATATTTATCTACAGCCTACGGACATCAAACATTAGCCAGTGCAAATTATAGTACAGCAATGGGTCAATATACAAGCGCCACCGGGCCCTTTTCTACAGCAATGGGAGCTGGTACAATCGCTAGTGGTACTGCCAGTATAGCTATGGGTGCGAATACAACAGCAAGCGCGAATAATAGTACAGCAATGGGTGCAGCCACAATAGCAAGTGGTCAGTATAGTATGGCAACGGGACTTTTGACAAAATCAAAATCATATGGAGGATTTGTAACCGGGCTATACAATGACAGTACAAATGCAGCCAATACAATAGCCATAAATTCTTTAAACCGTATTTTTCAAATTGGTAATGGTACCGCTGAAAATGCTCGCAGTAATGCTTTAACCGTTTTGCAAAATGGCAATATCGGCATCGGGGAACTTATTCCAACTTCTCCGCTCAATTTTGCTTCAACTGTGGGAGATAAGATAGCACTCTGGGGTAATGGCGCAAATCATTACGGCCTGGGTATTCAACCATCCCTGATGCAGGTATACACCATGGATGCAGGCAATGATATTGCCTTTGGCTATGGTAACAGTGCCGCATTTACAGAAAATGTAAGGATAAAAGGAAACGGTAATGTTGGTATTGGAACTTTAAATCCTGTTGTTCCGCTTAATTTCTCAACCAACCTTGGTGATAAGATTGCGCTCTGGACCAATGGCACTACTCATTACGGCCTTGGCATTCAGCCTTCATTGATGCAGCTATTTACAGAAGCCTCATCTTCTGATATTGCCTTTGGTTATGGTAACAGTGCCGCATTTACAGAAAACCTCAGGATAAAAGGAAACGGCAATGTGGGTATCGGCACCAACGCACCCGCAGAACTGCTTGATGTGAACGGCACCACCACCACCAATGGTTTGCAGGTGAGCAACGGAACCGTAATTACAAAAATGCAGAGTGGTTCTGTTACAGTGGGAGCAAATGTCACCGGCCAACTGGCATACGTGATCAATTTTCCTGTTGCTTTTGCAACCGCATTTCCCAGGGTTTTTGCCACAGCAAGAAATGCACCCGCCACCAATTTCGGGGATGCCTTTTCTGTATCTGTGCGTTCGGTTTCTGCCACTTCGGTTACCTTGAATATTCAAAGAACCGATACCAATGCAGGCTGGGGGCAACTCTTAAGAGTTGATTGGTTTGCTGTAGAATAGAAGTCAACTGCATTTGGATTTTCAGGTTGGATTTTCTATTTTGTTGCATGTCCCGCCCTATTGGTATACCTGTTTGGAAAACAGCACCCTTCACCAGGCTGCTCCTGCCCTTAATTGCAGGTATCATGCTGCAATGGTATTTTCAAATTTCAATTGCAGTTATTATTGCAGCTTTGATTTCTTTCAGTATTGCTTTCCTTTTATTTTTTTTGTTGCCCATTGCCTTGCGGTTTACATTAAAACCACTGCAGGGTTTTATCATTCAACTGCTGTTTGTTGGTTTAGGATTGTTACTAACCTGGCAAAAGGACATCCGTCATGAAGATAACTGGTATGGCAATCATTACCGGGACAGCAGTTACCTGGTAGTTCGTATTGATGAACCGCTTGCAGAAAAGAACAGGTCATTTAAGGCAGAAGGATTTGTAGAATCCATCATCGAAAAGGGAAAGACCATTCCCTGCAATGGGAAACTGTTATTGTATTTTTCCAAAGACAGCTTTCAAAATGACCTGCATTACGGCGACAGGATCGTCATGCATAAAAATATTCAGCGTATAAAGAATTCCGGCAACCCGGGCGCTTTTGATTATGAGCGCTATGCTGCTTTTCGTGGCCTGTTTCACCAGGTATTTTTAAAACAAAATGAATGGCTGGTCATTGACCGGGAAAATATAAACCCGTTCAGGCAGTTTATTTTTTCAGCCCGGGATGAAGTGCTGGCTGTTTTAAGAAATAATATCCGAACAGGAAAGGATGAACTGGGCATTGCCGAAGCCCTGCTGATCGGCTATACCGAAGACCTGGACAAGGACCTGGTGCAGGCATACAGCAATACGGGTGTGGTACACATCATTGCCATTTCCGGCATGCACCTGGGACTGATCTATGTATTGCTGGTCTGGATATTTGCAGCAATACCGTTTATAAAAAGATCAAAAACACTGCAGCTGGTTTTGATATTGGGTTGCCTTTGGTTGTTTTCCATATTAACCGGTGCATCACCATCTGTTTTGCGTGCAGCGGTTATGTTCTCCTTTATTGCCGTTGGAAAAAATTTCTTTAAACAGGCTTCTGTGTTTAATTCACTGGCTGCATCTGCATTTGTATTGCTGTGTTTTAACCCGTATTATTTATGGGCAGTTGGTTTTCAATTATCATACCTGGCCGTGCTGGGCATCGTTATTTTTCAAAAACCCTTTTATCATTGTTTTTATATAAAGAACAAACTGCTTGATAAGACCTGGGAGTTAATGTGTATTTCTACAGCAGCACAGCTGCTTACATTCCCGGTCTGTATTTTTTATTTTCACCAGTTCCCCAATTTATTTTTATTTACCAATTTGTTGGCGGTACCGCTTTCAACGATCATTTTATATGCAGCATTGGCTTTGGTTGCATTTTCGTGGATTCCGGTTGTGGGTATTTATCTGGGTAAACTCACCGGCTGGTTAACAGGGTGTATGAATACCTTTATTCTTTGGGTCAATGATCTTTCATTTGCTGTATGGGATAAAATACCGGCAACCGTTTTTTCTACCTGCCTGCTGTATGCAGTAGTTTTTGCATGCAGTGCCTGGCTCATTCAAAAAAATAAAAAATATTTCAGCATTACACTGGCAGCAATGTTTGCTTTTGTGATGCAGGATACATTTCACAAATGGCAAACCTTCAGGCAGCAAAAACTGATCATCTATCATGTTCCCCGGCGGCAGGCCATTGATATTGTACAGGGTAACCGTTACCAATTTATCGGCGACTCTATTTTACTGGAGGACGGATCATTGCAAAACTTTCACATAAAACCCGGGAGAATAAAATACCGGTTGATGTACAGAACTGATTCTTTGAAGGGGGTGTTTACATCCGGAATGTTTATGCAGGTACAGCATAAAAGAATATTGTTCATCAACCGCCCGGTCATTTTTGATACGGTTAATCCGCCCATTGAAATTGACCTGGTTGTTGTGTCCGGTAACCCAAAACTTAATATGGCCATGCTTAGTAAGTCATTTACCTGTAAAAAGATAGTATTTGATGCTTCAAACCCGTTGTGGAAGATAGAAAAATGGGCAAAAGAGTGCTCGGAACTTAAATTACAATTTCATTCAATACCAGGATCGGGGGCCTTTGTTTACAATGTTGGCATATAAGTTGCCTTTTAAAGTGTTGCTAAAATGCTGTATTTGTATAATTTTATTACGTGGAGTAGGTACATTTGTACTTCTATTAAATTTTTTTAAAATGTTTGTTTTCCGTTGGTTGTTTTTAATTTTAATCTGTACAAATGTATATGCCGGCCAACCGGGTAAGGATCTGTACAGTAAAAACAATTCACCTGCAAAAACAAGTAATCCCGGTTTTATACAGGGGGGCTTTTCAGACACAACGGTTATCAGGTTCGACTACAAACAATCTGCCCTTTTTCATGCTTTTACTTTTGAAGCCATTGATAGTATCGTATCCATTTTACTGGCAAACAATAAAATAACCCTTACCATTGAAGGATATGCCTATAAGGATGAAGGCAGTGATACCATCTGTTATTACCTGTCGCTGAACAGGGCTTTGTTTTTACAAACCTATATTTTAGGCAGAGGCGTCGACAGTTCAAGGATCATTTCCCTGAATGCTTATGGCAACACCCGTCAGCAACTGCATAAAAAGGACAAAGATGGACTCACGGTAAATTGTAAAGCAGAAATAGTGCTGAATTATCCACCTAAACCAAAAACCGTAACCATTCAGGATAAAGATGAGGATGGCATTGTTGATGCAGAGGATAAATGCCCTGATCATTTCGGGCGTTTGGAAAACAAAGGGTGCCCTGTTGAAAATATGGTCATTGTCCCTTTTGCCATACAGGAATCGGCTTTATACCCGATGACCTATAAAGTATTGGATAGTGTTGTGGCTGTATTGAAGGAAAATCCGGGATATACCGTCAGTATAGAAGGCCATGCTTTCAGGAACGAAGGGATACAGGCGGTTTGCGACAGGCTTGCAAATGAAAGGGCCAATATTGTAAAGGATTACCTGGCTTCGCGGCTTTTAAGTGTTTCCAGGATCACCGCTGTAAAAAGTTATGGTAATCTGAAACCGGTCAATGCCGGTAAAACCCCCCAGGATGCTTTGCAGAATGCACGAGCCGAAATAATTTTTTCACGCCAGTAATACAAGCTGTACGCTTTATTTTTCCGCAATTTTTTTTCTTTTTATTGTGATCAACCATCCCGGCAAATTCTTATGGTTAAAAACTGTAATTTTGCGGCGAAATTATGCACTCACCGGTTGCGGATACCAGATGCAATCCATTTAATTACACCAAATGCAGAAAAAAATTCAGGCAGCACTTATCTCTGTTTTTTATAAAGACGGATTGGAAAACATTGTTCAGCAATTACACCGGTTGGGCGTAACCATCTATAGTACAGGCGGCACACAAAAGTTTATTGAAGAATTGAATGTGCCCTGCGTGGCGGTGGAATCATTAACAGGCTATCCGTCTATACTGGGCGGAAGGGTAAAGACATTGCATCCTTCTGTATTTGGGGGCATACTGGGAAAAAGGGATGATGTGCAACATGCAGCCGACATGGAACAATACAAAATTCCGGAAATTGACCTGGTGATCGTTGACCTGTATCCTTTTGAAGAAACCGTTGCTGCAACTTCGGATGAAAACCTGATCATTGAAAAAATAGACATCGGCGGGCCATCCATGATACGTGCTGCGGCAAAGAACCACGCTTCGGTAGTGGTGGTTGCAGCAAAGAAAGATTATGCCCTGCTGGAAGAGATTTTGAAAACACAGCATGGTGAAACAACACCGGAACAGCGCAGGATGTTTGCCATTAAGGCCTTTGATGTTTGTACCGGGTATGACCTGGCGATCTCCAATTACTTTAATCATACTGCATTTATCAATCCATTTGATAAAGAGAGATCGGTACTGCGTTATGGCGAAAACCCACACCAGGAAGGCATTTTTTACGGCAACCAGCAGGAGATGTTTGATAAGCTCAATGGCAAGGAATTGTCGTACAACAACCTGGTTGATGTAGACGCAGCAGTACAGATCATTGCCGAGGCCACACCTGCTGAAACCTGGTTTGCCATAATCAAACACACAAATGTTTGCGGCATAGCGGTAAGAAATACCGTTAAAGAGGCATGGGATGCAGCACTGGCAGGTGATCCGGAGAGTGCTTTTGGCGGTGTGCTGGTATGCAATGCAGCCATTGACATGGCCACAGCCAATGCGATCAATGAAATATTCTTTGAAGTACTGATCGCCCCGTCTTTTGATGCAGATGCCCTGGAAATATTACAATCTAAAAAGAACCGGATCATTTTACAGCAAAAAACAACAATCCCTTCAACCCTCCAGTACAGGTCTGTTTTGAACGGCATCCTCACACAGCAAAATGATACCGGTAATTTTGCCGAATGGAAAGAAGCAGGTGGCAGGGAAACAACTGCATCAGAAAAGGAAGACCTAATCTTTGCCAATATTGTTTGCAAACATTTAAAGAGTAACGCCATTGCACTGGTAAAAAACAAACAATTGATCGGTAAAGGATGCGGGCAAACATCACGGATCGATTCATTGCGGCAGGCTATTGAAAAATCCAGGCAGTTTAATTTTGACCTGGCTGGTGCCGTACTGGCCAGCGATGCATTTTTTCCCTTTGATGATTGTGTAAAAATTGCCCATGCCGCTGGCATACCTGCATTTATACAGCCTGGAGGATCCATCCGTGACAAAGATTCAATTGACTATTGCCGGGAAAATAATTTAGCCATGGTCATAACAGGGCTCCGGCATTTTAAACATTAATTCATCTATTTTAAATGTTAAACAGCAGTCATTTACCCAGGGGAAAATCCGGCGGTTATGTTGCATTGGGTATTACCAGCCTGGTATGGGGTACCACCTGGGTTGCCAGTAAGATCGCTGTTTCGGATATGCCTGCATTACAGATGGCATCCATCCGCCAGTTTTTTGGCGGCCTTATTTTTGTTCTGTTCTTTTTACTGTATAAAAAGGCCGGCCTGCCCTCAAAAAAGCAGTTTGCCTGGCTTATCATGATGGCCCTGCTGATGTTTGTACTGGCTAACGGGTTAAGTACCTGGAGCCTGCATTA
>CAZBIK010000019.1:0-2892 GCA_964491955.1 uncultured Ferruginibacter sp. | reverse complement strand
GTGCATTGATAGGGGCACTTTATCCTTTGAGTGCCGTTGTCATTGAAATGCTTTTTTTTAAGAACCGAAATTTAAACCTGCTCACTTTTGTTGGTTTGTTGCTGGGGATCAGCGGTATTGGCATTGTGTTTTATGAAAATTTATTTCAGGAACATCCCGATGGATATTTCTTTGGTGTTTTACTTTCGGTAATTGCCATGCTGGCCTGGAGCCTGGGTACCATTTTTATAGCCCGGAATAAAGTGAAAATGAACCCCTATTATGCCACCGGCTGGCAGATGCTCATCAGTGCTGCCATTTTGTTTGTGGTGGCCAATCTTTTTCAGCCAACCATTGCATTACAGGAGATCACCACCAAATCCTGGCTGGCCATTACCTACCTGGTGCTGGCCGGTTCAATCCTTGCATTTGTAGCATTTATTTATGCCATGAAAAAACTGCCGGTAGCCATATCTTCCCTGTACGCTTATATTAACCCGCTGGTGGCCATGGTTACTGCGGCCATTATTTTAAATGAACCAATGACATGGTATATTTTGTGGGGAGCAATGGTAACCCTCACCGGGGTGTTCCTGGTGAATTACAGCATCAAGCGCAATTCCGATAAGATCATTGTTGAACCTGAGCTATAAACTTTTCATATATTTCTTTCCATCCGCTGAAATCTGGAGCAGTACCTAAAAAATGATTGTGCCAGATGGTGATGAGTGTCCCGTTCACCTGTTTACAAACAGTCAAATAATGCAT
This sequence comes from uncultured Ferruginibacter sp., assembly GCA_964491955.1. Lineage (GTDB taxonomy): Bacteria > Bacteroidota > Bacteroidia > Chitinophagales > Chitinophagaceae > Ferruginibacter. The sequence goes on along the minus strand of CAZBIK010000019.1, from coordinate 2,145 downwards.
CAGCTCTTCAAAGGTCTGCCCGGGGTCCTGCCGTTGTTCATAAAATGAATTGGCATCCATAAAACAAAATGGATGAATGCGCAGTACCGTATTGGCTTCTTTTTCGAGGTCGTACCAATAAAACGGGGAAGCCACAGAAGCCCGGAAACCATTGACGCTGCCATACCCCATCGAATGATCATCGGTTATACCTGCCTGGATCAGTTTCTGGTAACCTTCGGGTACATTAAAACGGATATAATGCTGCCTGCTGCAGATCCGGGTGTTTCCGGCATCCGGAAACATTTTGGTACCATCGGTCATATCAAGCAATTGCGCTTTTTCTTTTTTCAATAACAATTTGTCATCACCGCTTTGCCAGGAAGGGTGCAATCCAACAGTAAATTTATTGGCGTGTTTGCGAACCAGTTTCCACATGGCATCTTTGTGCGGTAAGATATTTTTATCATAAGGCCCGTTCTTTTCGGCCAGTAAAAAAAAATAGATGGCATGCAGCTGGTATTTTTCATGGAGGTCTTTCAGCCAGTCGTAACAATCAAAAGGATCCTTTGCTCCACCGGCCAGCACTTTTATTCTTTCAAATGAAGGCTTTTTCAGGAAACCGCCGGTATTCCTGGCCAGGCCTTTGTATTTGTAAGAATAAGCAATATCAATATCATAGGTAGGCTGAAAACTGAAAACGGGTTGCTGCATATTCAATGCCGGGAATTTTTCCTGTAATACAGCTGCCAGTTCCAGCACCCAGTAATTGATCAACGGGATCTTTAAAAATCCTTCTTTGTATGCCAGTGAATTTTCATGATGGTACCTGCCATACATATCTTTTTCATGGGGGAGGTATTCTTCGTAGCGTGTGATCAGGTAAAAGGATGCTGCTAAAATATCAAAGGGAAAATCGCCGTTTGTACTTTTAAAGAAAGCCGGGTAATTGTTTACCGTAAAACGATCTACCGGCTGGTATTTTATATTTTGTTCAAAAAGCAGGCTATGGTTTTGTATGTGCAGTTCACCGGCTGTGATCGCAGAATCACTGTAGTTGATCTTTGGCCCGGTATGCGCCCTGAATTTTTCCGAATCAATGGTGAGTTGAAACTGCATACCCAGCTGTTCTTTAAAAATAAAAGTACAGATGTACAGCAATCTTGCAGAGCCTGTATGGGAATAGATCAATACCATTGCGTCACAAAATAAATAAGTCCTGCCATAGCAGGACCATTTTTTATTGTATAATTAAATTTTAATGTTTATGCTTTTCTTTCCAAAGCAGGTTAAATGTTTTCTGGCTGAAATCCAGGTCGCTCCTGTTTTTGGTCCAGCCTTTGAACATACCGTTCACCACTTTGTTCTTTAAACTGCCGCTGCCCAGGTTCATAAAACTTCTTTTTAAACTGGCCAGCCTCCAGGCTTTCCAGGCCATCCTTTCGGTAAAGGATGTTAGTCCTTCTTCCACCGACTCGTGCCTGTTCTCCAAAAGCAACTCGTGTAAGTTTATTTTTACTGCACAAACTTCGGTACAGTTTCCGCAAAGGGATGATGCAAAACTCAGGTGCTTAAATGATTCCATTCCCTGCAGGTGCGGTGTAATAACGCTTCCGATCGGTCCGCTGTAGGTGGCCCCATATGCATGTCCGCCAATATTTTTATAAATGGGGCAGGCATTGAGGCAGGCGCCGCAACGAATGCAATAAAGGCTTTCGCGTTGTTTGGGGTTTTGAAGAATGTTGGTACGGCCGTTATCCAGTAAGATCACAAACATTTCTTCAGGCCCGTCGGTTTCGTTCTCCTGCCTGGGCCCGGTAACGATGGTATTATACACGGTTATTTTTTGCCCGGTGCCAAATGTTGAAAGCAGGGGCCAGAATAAACCGAGATCTGTTAAAGAAGGGATCATTTTTTCGATACCCACAATTACAATATGTGTTTTTGGAAAGGCACAGCTTAGCCTGGCATTGCCTTCATTTTCCGTAATGGCAATGCCGCCGATATCGCTGATGATGAAATTGGCGCCGGTAACGCCTACTTCGGCCTGTACATATTTATCGCGGAGGATATTGCGGGCAACCAGTGTTAATTCGGCCGGGGTTAAATTGATGGGTGTGCCCAGTTTCTTGTTGAAGAGTTTGGCCACATCTTCCTTGCTTTTAT
>CAZBIK010000018.1:0-21838 GCA_964491955.1 uncultured Ferruginibacter sp. | reverse complement strand
ATGAGATTACTGACATTATCCGCATCGGGTTTGATAAGAACAACCTGAAGGACTATCCTTTTGAGTTCAATGTGATGGTAAACATGCTGAATGGCGACCAGGTGTACAGTGACCAGTTTTTTAAATACTTTGCGGATACCGTTAACAGTTTTAAAGTTGTTTATCCCCTTGAACCGGCCAGTGGCACCAGTTTTGAGAACCTGGTCAGCGAAGAATTGTTATCTGTGGTGGTTCCCAATCAGCAAAGCCTTATCTGGAAAGAAGTGATCTGGTTCATATTGGGTTCTGTATTGTTCACACTCATCATCACCACAGCCTTTTTTATCACCATACGCACACTGTTAAAACAGAAAAAACTAAGTGAGATCAAATCTGATTTTATCAATAACATGACGCATGAATTTAAAACACCCCTGGCCACCATTTCGCTGGCTGTGGATGCTTTAAAAAATGAAAAGGTGAGCGGCAACAGGGAAAAAACAGCTTACTTTACAGGCATCATCAAGGAAGAGAACAAACGCATGAACAAACAGGTGGAAACCATCCTGCAGGCTGCTTTGCTGGATAAACAGGAAATTCAGCTCAACCTGAAACGCTTGCTGGCACATGATCTCATCATCAACACCCTGAACAATATCAATTTACAGGTTGAGGAAAAAGGCGGAAAAATGGAAGTGGAACTGGGTGCCGAAAATGACCTGATACTGGCTGATGAAGTTCACTTTACCAATGTCATCAACAGCCTGCTTGACAATGCGGTAAAATATTCAAAGGAAAACCTGCTCATCAAACTCAGTACAAAAAATACCGGCAATAAACTTAAAATTATCATTGAGGATAACGGCATAGGTATGAACAAGGAAACACTCCACCGTATATTCGAAAAATTTTACCGGGCACATACCGGTAATGTGCATAATGTAAAAGGATTTGGCCTGGGGCTCAGTTACGTAAAAACCATGGTGGAAGCGCATCATGGCAGCATTAAAGCCGAAAGTGTGTTGGGCAAAGGCAGCAGTTTCAGCGTTTCCATTCCACTGGCAAAATAAATGATCATCTTTTCTTAAACCGCACATTAAAAACCTGGTAACTGCCGGGTGTAACTCCATACATTTAATTACCTGCGCTGGTTCCTGGTCATCTTATGTACTGCACAGGAAAATTCCTTTTACCCGGGTATCCAGGCAATCTACAGGCTGTACTTTTTTTAAATCATTCATCAGATCCGGTATCAGGCAATTGAAAATAATTTCCTGGAATTTTAAAATTGCAAAGTTTTCATCCAGGACTTAAATCCCATTTTTATTAATACCACAATTCCGAAAAACAAACTTCGGCCAATCTCATTGCTTTTTGTTTACTTAATCCAAAGTAATCCACAATAATCCACAGCTTTCCACATACAATTCACATCAGAATTGCCGGTTTTTGACTTATAAGTACGCCAGTTAGGCAATACAGGCTGTGGATAAAAAACTTTTCCTTAAAATTGATTATAAAGTGGGAAAAAGTGTTATTTTGTGGGAGTCTATGTGATTTAATTGTATAAATACCTGAAAATGATAGGTTTCCTTGGTGAATATGAGGCCACTTTAGATGCTAAAGGGCGTTTTCTTTTACCGGCAGGCTTTAAAAAGCAATTGCCGGAAGAGGGAGCTACGCATTTTATCATCAACAGGGGATTTGAAAAGTGCCTCACATTATACCCGCAGCAAAGCTGGGATCCTATTTTTTCTGACATCAGCAAACTGAATGATTTTGACCCCAAGGTAAGAGAATTCAGGCGGTATTTCCTGAACGGGGCAACACAATTGGAACTGGATAGCGCCGGCAGGCTGCTGGTACCCAAAAACCTGACCGAACATGCAGGCCTGGAAAAAGAAATTGTACTGGTTTCGGCAGTTAATAAAATTGAGATCTGGGATAAAGTAAAGTATATGCAGTTCTTTGAAACTTTTACACCACAGTCATTCAGTGACCTGGCAAACGAAGTGATGAACAGAAAAGAAGGGATTTAGTAATTAGTAATTAGTTAGTAGGAATGAATAACATAAATGCCAACATACTAATTCCCAATTCCCAATTTCCGGATTATCACAAGCCTGTTTTACTGAATGAATGCATGGAAGCTCTGCACATTCAGCCCGAAGGGATCTATGTTGATTGCACATTTGGCGGCGGTGGACACAGCAAAGCCATTTTGCAGCAACTGAATGAACATGGAAAACTGCTTGTTTTTGACCAGGATGAAGATGCCAGGTTAAACCTGCCAGCCGATGAAAGGATAATTTTTATTCCACAGAACTTCAGGTACCTGCAAAGGTTTTTACGGGTACATAAAATCACCAGGGTAAACGGCATCCTTGCCGACCTGGGTGTTTCCAGTCACCAGTTTGATGAAGCAGGTCGTGGTTTTTCCACCAGGTTTGATGCAGCACTTGACATGCGCATGGACCAACGCCAGAAGATCACCGCAGCAGATGTGCTAAAGAATTATTCTGAATTACAGCTGCACAAAATGTTTGAACCGTATGGCGAAGTAACCAACGCAAAAACCCTGGCAAAAACCATCGTTGAACAACGGTCACTGGCTCCCATTCGTACCATCAATGAATTTAAAACAGCGGTTCATGCAGTGGTAAAAGGCAACCCCCAGAAATATTTTGCCCAGGTTTTCCAGGCATTAAGAATTGAAGTGAATGATGAACTGGGAGCCCTGAAAGAATTGCTGGCACAAACGGTGAATGTATTGCATCCCGGGGGAAGGATTGCCATCATCACTTTTCATTCGCTGGAAGACAGGATCGTAAAAAATTTTTTCCGTGACGGCACCTTTGATAATACAGCAATTGATGATGTGTACGGGCATCGGTTTGAGAATCCATTTAAAGTGATCACGAAAAAACCGGTTACAGCAACAGAAAAAGAATTAAAAGAAAATACAAGGTCGCGCAGTGCAAAACTGCGGGTGGCAGAAATGAAATAAATGCCGGAAGACAGGCATAGGTTAAATAAAATATACAGCAACAATAAAATGACGGATGAAAAAGAAATAAAGGAACAACCTTCAGCCGGCCAGAAAATGGACTGGAAAAAAGTGATCAGCCATAAATGGGTGGTCAGGAATATTCCATTTTTCCTGTTCTTAACAGTGTTGGCAGTGTTATATATCTATAACGGGCATTACACGGATAAACTGATCTTAAAAATCAATACAACAGAAAAGCAGATCAAAGAACTAGAATACCAGTACAAGACCATCAAAAGTGATGTGATCTTCAGAAGCAAGGCCAGTGAATTGATTGAAGCCGTAAAACCCCTGAGGTTAAAGGAATTGACAAAACCGCCGGTGATACTGGGCGTACAGGAAAAGAAATAAAACAGCATATCAAAGAAATTATTTAAACATCATTGGAAATTAAAAATGACATATTATGGCGGGTTTACCTCAGTTTCCTGGGGATGGTCATTCTTGGGCTTTTTGTAGTCGGGAAAACTTTTTATATCCAGCAGGCAGAAGGTAAATTCTGGACAAGTATGGACAGCAGTATGCATTTAAAATACAAACCCATAGAAGCAGAACGTGGTACGATCTACAGTGAAGATGGCAATATGCTCAGCACTTCTATACCGGTATTTGATGTGTTCGTGGATTTTGCTGCAGCAGGTTTAAGGGAGAAAGAAGGTAAAAGATTTAAGGACCATATTGATACATTAAGCATTTGCCTGTCGAACCTGTTTAACGACAAAACACCGGAAGCATACCTGAAGGAAATGAAACTGGCCTATAAAAACAAAGACAGGTACTATCCGTTAAAAAAGAAAATATCATTCACACAGTATAAGGAATTACGGGATTTCCCGCTGGTGAAAATGGGAAAAAATAAAAGCGGGTTTATCATTACGGCCAAAGATAAACGCATTAACCCGTATGTGTTACTGGCTAACCGTACTATTGGCTTATCGAGGAACAATGCCAGCAATGTGGGACTGGAACACCGCTACGACAGTTTGCTCAAAGGCAAAGCAGGGCAGCAACTGGTGCGATATGTTTCCGGCAACTACATGCCTGTTGATGGTGGCGATGTAGACCCGGAAAACGGTAAGGATATCATTTCAACACTGGATACCTACATACAGGACATAACAGAATCAGCACTGATGCGGATGATGATTGGAAACAACTCCCTGCACGGAACGGCCATTGTGATGGAAACCGCTACCGGAAAAATAAAAGCCATTGCCAACCTGGGTAAACAACCCGACGGAACTTACACGGAAGACCTGAACTATGGCATCGGAAAGGCAACCGAACCCGGTTCGGTATTTAAACTGGCAACCCTGATGGGCTTACTGGAAGATAAGCATGTGACCATTAACTCTATTGTGGATTGCGAAGGCGGCAAGAAAAATTTTTATGGTTTAACCATCAGGGATTCGCACCTGGGATATGGTGCCATCACGGTGAAGGACGCATTTGAAAGAAGCAGTAATGTGGCTTTCGCCAAGCTGGCCGACCAGTATTACCGTTCCCAGCCGTCAACATTTATAAATCATTTGCACAGGCTCAGGCTGGATACTTTAACCGGTATTGACCTGACAGCCTCATCGGGCAAACCCACCATAAAAAAGCCAACCAACCGCAGCTGGTCCAAAACTACTATCCCGTATATGGCACACGGTTATGAAGAACTGGTTACTCCCCTGCATTTGCTGATGCTTTACAATGCAGTTGCCAACAATGGAAAAATGATGAAACCGTATTTAGTCAGTTCGGTCAAACAATATGGCGTGGAAGTCAGAAAAATAGAACCAGCCGTACTGGTTGAAAAAATATGCAGCGATGAAACCCTCGCCCAGCTTAAGGAATGCCTGCTTGCCGTTGTGGAAGGAGAACATGGTACAGCCCGTAAAATAAAGGATTCGGCCTACCGCATTGCCGGTAAAACAGGAACAGCCGTTACAGCGCTGGATAACAGGGGATACAACAAAGGCAATAAAATATACCAGGCCTCCTTCATCGGGTATTTCCCGGCCAACCAGCCAAAATATACGGTGGCCGTAGTCATTCAAAACAGTAAGGAATCCAAAAAGATCTATGGTGCAGATGTTTCAGGTACGGTTTTTAAAGAGATCAGCGACAGGATATACAGCAGCTTCCTGAGTACTGAAAAATATATGGTGGCAAACAAACCCGACAGCAACCAGTATAATTATTTTGGTTTGAAAAATGAGCTGAGTTCAATATTTACCACTTTGCATTTGCCCTATACCGATTCTGCCGGTTCCGGTTACTGGAGAACCATGCTGCTGAAAAATAATTCAGGGATCCTAAATACACCGCTTATTTCAACCTCAACATCCGGTTCTGTAACCCCTAACGTTGTCGGAATGGGCTTGAAAGATGCGGTGTATTTACTCGAAAATATGGGACTTAAAGTTACAGCTACCGGTAGGGGTAAGGTGCTGAACCAGTCCCTGGCAGCCGGAACAAATTTTAGAAAAACCCAAAACATTGCTTTAATACTGAATTGATACTGCAGGATATACTATATAAGGTTTCCATCCGCTCCGTTAAGGGCAATACCGGTATGGATGTCAATGGCCTGCAGATCGATTCCCGCCTGGTTATGCCGGGCAATTGTTTTATTGCATTAAAAGGCACCAGGACAGACGGCCGGGAATATATTGAAAGTGCCATAGACAGGGGAGCAGCTGCCATTGTATGTGAAATCCTTCCATCAAAGATCAATCCACAGGTTACTTATGTGCAGGTTGAAAACGCCGCCGAGGCGGCGGGCAATATGAGCCATCTTTTTTATGGCGAACCTTCTTTGAAATTAAAACTGGTTGGCGTAACGGGCACAAACGGTAAAACCACCATTGTTACCCTGTTGTGGAAACTGTTTGCTGCCATGGGGTACAAATGTGGTTTGATCAGTACCGTGGAGAACCGGATCGGCGATACGATAATTACTGCCACACATACCACACCTGATGCCATTACCATCAATGCATTGCTGAAACTGATGCTTGATGAAGATTGTGAGTACGTTTTTATGGAATGCAGCAGTCACGCCATTCACCAGGGAAGGATAACCGGCCTGCAGTTCACCGGGGCGCTTTTCAGTAATATCACTCATGATCACCTGGATTATCACAAAACATTTGATGAATACATCAATGTAAAAAAATCGTGGTTTGATCAACTTCCTGCAACAGCCTTTGCCATCAGCAATGCGGACGACAAAAGAGGAGCCGTGATGTTACAGAATACAAAGGCAAAAAAATATTTCTACAGCCTGAAAACCATGGCCGGTTTTAAAGGAAGGATACTGGACAACAGCCTGGATGGATTGCACATGACCATCAATGATAAGGAAGTGTATTTCCGGCTGATTGGCGAATTCAATGCATACAATTTACTGGCTGTGTATGGTGCGGCTGTTTGTTTGAATGCGGATATGGATACCGTGTTGCGGGTATTAAGCAGCCTGGATGGAGCCGAAGGCAGGTTTGATTACATGGTGAGCTCAAAAGATAAAATAAAAGGGATCGTTGATTATGCACATACGCCCGATGCATTATTGAATGTACTGGCAACCATAAAAAATTTGCGGCAGGGTAATGAACAGGTTATAACCGTTGTAGGATGTGGTGGAGACAGGGATAAAACCAAACGCCCGGTCATGGCAGAAGTGGCCTGTGAGTATAGCGATAAAGTGATCTTCACGGCTGATAATCCGCGAAGCGAGGACCCGTTGGAAATATTAAAAGACATGCAGGCCGGTGTAAATGCAGCTGCAAAAAAAAAAGTGATCTCCATTGCCGACAGGAAAGAAGCCATTAAAACAGCTGTGAGCCTGGCAAATAACGCAGACATTGTTTTAATTGCCGGCAAGGGACACGAGAAATACCAGGAAATAAAAGGCGTGAAATATGATTTTGATGATAAGAAGATCCTTAAAGAAATGTTTGAACTGTTGGAGAAATGAATATGCAAATATGCAAATGTGCAAATATGCAAATGTGGGAACATAACAGTACAATTGAATATTAAAAGATTTTGAATTAGCCAATTGGCACATTAAGTTTATTATGCTGTATCATTTATTCGATTGGATCACGGATCACTGGAAAACTTCACCGTTTCCCGGCAGCGGGCTCTTTCAGTTCATTACTTTAAGGGTTTTACTGGCTATGATCCTGAGCCTGGTGATCACTACGGTTTACGGTAAAAAACTAATTAAGTATTTGCAGAAAAGGCAATTGGGCGAATCGGTGCGGGATCTTGGTTTGGCCGGGCAGAATGAAAAGAAAGGAACACCAACTATGGGCGGTATCATTATACTGCTGGCCATTTTAATACCCACCATTTTACTGGCCAACCTCGATAAAGTGTATGTCCGCCTCATGTTATTGTGCACTGTTTGGCTGGGTACCATTGGTTTTATTGATGACTATTTAAAAATACGGGCAAAAAGAATTGCACAGACAAAAGGTATTGCTTATAAGAAAAGCGACAGTGATGGCTTGGCCGGCAGGTTTAAGATCTTTGGCCAGGTGATGCTGGGGATCATCGTAGGTGCTGCCCTGTATTTTACACCAAGTGTGGTGGTAAAAAGAGAGATCGTGAAATCGCCAGACAGCACAGTTCAGGTACCTGCCAATCCAAATGCTAAATATGATACGATCATTGTTGACGGAAAACCAAGGGTATTTGTTGATGCAACCCGAACCATCATTACAACCATTCCATTTGTAAAAAATCATGAGTTCAACTATGCGAAGCTGTTGCCCAAAGCCTGGCAGGATTATGCATATATCCTGTACATCATCATTGTAATTATTATTGTTACAGCAGTAAGCAACGGTGCCAATATCACCGATGGGCTTGATGGGCTTGCAACAGGCGTTAGTGCCATCATTGGTATATGCCTGGGCATATTTGCATACGTGAGCGGCAATATAAAATTTGCGGAGTATCTCAATATCATGTACATACCAAACCTGGGAGAGCTGTCCATTTTTATTGCGGCATTTGTTGGTGCCTGTATCGGCTTTCTCTGGTACAATGCTTACCCTGCACAGGTTTTCATGGGCGATACCGGGAGCCTTGCACTGGGCGGGATCATTGCGGCACTGGCCATTATTATCCGTAAAGAATTACTGATACCCATTTTTTGTTTTGTGTTCCTGATAGAAAATTTAAGTGTGATGATACAGGTGGGTTACTTTAAATATACCAAACGAAAGTATGGCGAGGGGCGGCGTGTATTCTTAATGAGCCCGCTGCATCACCATTACCAGAAACTGGGGTATCATGAAAGTAAAATTGCGGTGCGTTTCTGGATCATTACCATATTAACGGTGGTTTTGGCCATCGTAACGCTGAAGTTGCGTTAACCATGTTTTGAAAAACCAAACTGGCATTTTACAAAATGTACAATGTTAAGTTTTTCAACAATGCCAATATCCTTAAAAAACAAACCGATCAGACTGATTGAAAACGAAACCTGTTAAATTCTATCCTCTCGAAGAACCAATTTTTATTGATCGATGAAATGCTGTACTGTAAAATGAAAAAAAGACTGATCATACTGGGAGGAGGCGAAAGCGGGGTTGGCACAGCCCTGCTCGCCAGGCAACAGGGGTATGATGTATTTGTAAGTGATGGCGGTGCTATTAAAGACCAATACAGGAAAGAACTGTTGGACAATGAAATTGAATTTGAGGAAAACCGGCATTCAACAGAAAGAATACTGAATGCCGGTGAAGTGATGAAAAGCCCCGGCATACCTGAAAATAATGAACTGGTAAAACAAATTCGTGCAAAAGGAATTGATATCATCAGTGAAATAGAATTTGCATACCGCTATAAAGGTAACAGCAAGATCATTGCCATTACCGGAAGCAATGGAAAAACAACCACAACAGCTTTGACCTACCATATCTGTAAAACCGGCGGTGCCGATTGTGCGATGGTTGGAAATATCGGCTATTCATTTGCCAAACAGGTGGCATTGCACCCAAAAGCATTGTATGTGGCAGAAGTCAGTTCTTTTCAGCTTGATGATATAAAAACATTCAGGCCGGATGTGGCGGTGATGACCAATATCACGGAAGATCACCTGGACAGGTACGGGTACAAATTTGAAAATTATATAAACAGCAAATACCGGGTTACCCTGAACCAGCAGCCGGAAGACGTATTTATTTATAATCTGGATGATGCAGTAACTGTGAAAACAATCAACAACTATCCCATTAAATCAACACTAGCCCCCATTACCATGAGTAAACAACTGCCACAAGGTGCCTACCTGCAGAACGCAAAAATGCACTTAAAATGGAAAAACGAAGAGATGCAGATGAGTATTGAGGATTTTGCCATAAAAGGTAAACACAATCAATACAACAGCATGGCTGCCAGCCTGGCTGCATCGGCGGTTGATATCCGCAAGGAAAAGATCCGGGAGGCGCTGCAAACCTTTGAAAGCCTGGAACACCGAATGGAAACAGTGGCAACGATCAGGAATGTTGAATTCATTAACGACAGCAAAGCAACCAATGTAAACAGTACCTGGTTTGCCCTGGAGAGTATGGAAAAACCGGTTATCCTGATCCTTGGCGGTGTGGATAAAGGCAACGATTACTCGCTGTTGACTGATCTCGTTAAGGAAAAAGTGAAAGCGATCGTATGTATGGGAACAGAGAACAGGAAAATTCATGAAGCTTTCGGTGATATCATGCCGTTGATGGTGAATACCGATAATGCAAAGGATGCAGTGCAAACGGCATTTCATTTCGCGAGCAAGGGCGATGTGGTTTTATTAAGCCCCGCCTGTGCCAGTTTTGACCTGTTTAAAAATTATGAAGACCGGGGTAACCAGTTTAAAAAGGCGGTGAAGGAATTATAACGTCATGGCGAGGAGGCACGACGAAGCCATCTCCTGAAAACTGACCAAATGATAGTAATAATTTTTAAAGCCGGGTTGTTGAATAGAAACATGAAGTACAAGTGATATTCTTATTTTTTTTACTAAAATGAAATAAGAACAGAACAAATTCACAACGGTGATGAACAAAGATTAAATGTTTGAAGCAAAATAAGTAAAAGGGTACAACACTTTATGTCAGAACCGATAAACATAAAAAATTTCTTTACACCCAACATCGGTAACATGGGTGGCAACCTGGTCAGTAAAACCAGGGGCGACCGTGTGATATGGGGCATCGTGATCATTCTTACCCTGGTAAGTTTACTGGTTGTGTACAGCAGTACCGGGTCGCTGGCCTATAAATACAGCCGCAGCACCGAAAGTTATCTCTTCAAGCAATTTGGATTTATTATACTGGGTGTATTGGTCATTTATTTTGCTCACCGGGTTAATTATACCATTTATTCCAGGGTGGCATCTGTTTTATTCATCGTTTCGATTTTATTACTGATCTATACTTATTTTTTTGGGGAAACATTGAATGAAGGTACCCGCTGGATAAAGCTACCGGTGATCAATATGACCTTTCAGACCTCGGACCTGGCAAAGCTTGCACTCTTTATGTACATGAGCAGGCAATTAAGCCGGAAACAGCAGGTGATCAAGGATTTTAAAAAAGGGTTTTTGCCCATCATCATACCGGTGATCATCATTTGTTTATTGATCGCACCTTCTAACCTGTCAACCGCACTGCTGATCGGGGGTACCAGTATCCTCATCATGTTTATCGGAAGGGTGAGCACAAAACATATCATACTTACCGTTGGTATTTTATCTATACCTGTCATTATTCTTTTTGCCGTTGCAGTAAATAACTATGATAAAACGGAAGGCAGGGCAAAAGATTTACCTGCGGTTTTTTCAGTTGGCCGTGTACCAACCTGGATCGGGCGCATACAAACTTTCATGTACAGTAAAAAGGAAGATGTAAATGAAAAAATGTACCAGATAAACCAGGCTAAAATTGCCATTGCCAAAGGCAGCTGGTTTGGCCTGGGTCCGGGTAACAGCCAGGCACGTAATTTTTTACCGCACTCTTACAGCGATTATATTTTTGCCATCATCCTGGAGGAGTACGGATTGCTGGGTGGCACATTCATGGTATTCATTTATTTGCTTTTCCTGTACAGGTGTATCCGGTTGTACCGGAAATGCCCGTATGCATTTGGAGCATTCCTGGCACTGGCACTAAGCTTTATGCTGGTGATACAGGCCATAGCCAATATGGGTGTTAATGTAAACCTGTTTCCAAATACCGGTGTTACGTTACCGCTTGTAAGCATGGGGGGTAGCAGTTTTTTATTCACCTGCCTGTCCATCGGTATCATTTTAAGTGTGGCAAGAAATGTGGAGCAACTGGAAGGGAAAGGAGAAGTCATCAGTCAATAGTCATTTTTGGTTTATGTTAATTGCCGGAAAAACGAATGACTTAATGACAAATGACTTAATGACAAATTAAAATGGCTAAAAAAATAATCATAGCGGGTGGTGGAACAGGAGGTCATATTTTTCCGGCCATTGCCATTGCCAATGCCATTTTAAAAAAGGAACCGGCAACAGAAATATTGTTTGTGGGCGCCAAAGGTAAAATGGAAATGGAAAAAGTACCACAGGCAGGTTTTCGGATTGAAGGATTAAATATAGCCGGGTTCGACCGAAGTTCTTTGATAAAAAATATCGGGTTGCCTTTTAAACTGGTCAGAAGTTTTTTACAGGTTGACCGTATTTTCAATGCTTTCAGACCCCATGCTGTTATTGGCGTTGGCGGTTATTCCAGTTTCCCGGTCTTGCGTTATGCGCAGGCAAAGCGGATCCCTTCATTCATTCATGAGAGTAATTCATTTGCAGGTAAAAGCAATATCATGCTGGGAAAAAAAGCGGTAAAGATCTTTGTAGCCGGTGGGGGAATGGAAAAATTCTTTCCGGCAAACAAAATTATAATAACCGGGAACCCGGTCAGGGCGGGTCTTGTAAACAGTTCAGTGAGCAGGGAAGAAGGGATCGGTTTTTTTGGACTGGATGCAGCTAAAAAAACGGTATTGTCTGTCGGAGGCAGCCTTGGCGCAAAAAGTATTAATGAAGCATTGGACAAAGACCTTGATCTCTTTGAAGCCAATAACCTTCAACTGGTATGGCAAACCGGTAAACCTTATGCTGCTGCAGGTAAGGCAAGGGCAAAAGGTAAATCAAATGTATGGGCAGGTGATTTTATCAATAAAATGGAATACGCCTATGCAGCTGCCGACGTGGTGATCAGCAGGAGCGGTGCCATGGCGATCGCTGAATTGTGTGTGATGAAAAAGCCTGCTGTTTTTGTACCGTTTCCCTATGCAGCTGAGGATCACCAGGCCGTGAATGCACAAAATTTAGTTAATAAAAATGCAGGCATAATGATAAAAGACAATGAGGCGTTAGCACTATTGGTTCCGGCAATTATTGATCTGTCGAAGGATGAAAATAAGCAACAGGAATTAAAAACAAATATCGGCAGACTCGGCATTTCAAATGCTGATGAAATGATAGCAACAGAAATTTTGAAAAGTATTTAATGATGGAGATTCAGGATATAAAGCGAATATATTTTTTGGGGATCGGGGGAATCGGCATGAGTGCTTTGGCCCGGTATTTTAAGGAAAGGGGAGTCTACGTCAGTGGTTATGATAAAACAGAAACGGCCTTAACAAAAAAACTGGCAACTGAGGGTATCACGATCCATTTTGAAGACAACATGGAGTTCATTGACAAAGGGGCAGAACTGGTGGTGTATACACCCGCCATACCCAAAGACCATAAAGAGCTGAATTATTTTTTACAGAATAATTACCCGATGGCAAAGCGGAGCGAAGTGCTGGGTGCCATCACCAACAGTACTTATAATATATGTATTGCAGGAACCCATGGTAAAACAACGACCAGTACCATGGTGGCACATATCCTCCGGCACAGTGGTTATGGATGCAATGCTTTCCTGGGTGGGATATCGGTTAACTATGATACCAATTTCTGGCCGCAGGCAAAAGGCCCGGAAAGTAAAAAAAACGTATCGGTTGTGGAAGCCGATGAATATGACAGGAGTTTTTTGAAATTAAGCCCGGATGTGGCCATCATCAGTTCTATGGACCCAGATCACCTTGATATTTACGGTACCGCCGAAAATATGGAACAGGCGTTCATTGATTTTTCGACCAGGATAAAACCCGGGGGGTTGTTGCTGAGCAAGTACGGGCTTACAAGAACCGATGACCTGGAAGCAGGTGAGCACCTTACTTTTCATTTGCATAATGAAAATGCCAGTGTGTATGCCGCCAATATAAAAATGACCAATGGCAGCTACCGGTTTGATGTATTGATGCAGTATTGGGAATTAAAGGATGTGGTTTTACACATGGGTGGCCTGCACAATATTGAGAATATGATTGCAGCTATATCTGTGGCACATTACCTGGGAATTGATAATGATAAAATAAAAGATGCCGTTACAGCATTCAGGGGTGTAAAAAGAAGATTTGAGTATATCATTAAGACAGGTGAACAGGTAATGGTGGATGATTATGCACATCATCCTGAAGAGTTAAGGGCATTGATCAGCGGTGCAAAGGAATTATTTCCGGGTAAAAAATGTACCGTGGTGTTTCAGCCGCATCTCTTCAGCAGGACGAATGACCTGGCTGATGGTTTTGCAGAAACACTTGACCTGGCTGATGAAGTGATCCTGCTGCCTATTTACCCGGCCAGGGAATTGCCCATGGAAGGGGTAAGCAGTAAAATGATCCTGGATAAAATGAAATGTAATAAAAAAATGGTTTTGGAAAAAGGGGAATTACTTGAGTGGATGAAAAATAATAAAACGGCTCTTTTGATCACGGCCGGGGCAGGTGATATTGATACATTGGTTGAACCCATAAAAGAAATATTGACAACATCAATTGGAAAATAAAAAACGATATGGCATTAAAAATATCCTTTTGGCAACCCTTTGGGTCGCCCTGGGCGGAGCCACGGTATTTTTACTGGTAGCAGCCATTAAAACCAAACCGGCAAAGCATTGTAAAGGGATTGAGATCAGTATTCATGGTGTCAGCAATAATTTTTTTGTTGATAAGAATGATATCCTGAAAACAATAACTGCCATGGAAAAAACGAACCCGGTTGGTAAAACAATCGGCACATTTAATTTAAAGCAACTGGAAGATCAGCTCGATCAGGATGTGTGGATAAAATCGGCTGAACTGTTCTTTGATAATAATGATATTCTCCAGGTAATTGTTCAGGAAAGGGAACCCATTGCCCGGGTGTTCACCGGTTCCGGATCAACATTTTACATTGATGATGAACTGGCCATTTTGCCGTTGAGTGAAAAATTTTCGGCCAGGCTGCCGGTATTCACCAATTTCCCAACCGATAAAAAACGGCTGTCCGGGGCCGATAGCAGTTTACTGAAGGATATTAAAACGATCAGTCTTTCCATTCAAAAAGATTCATTCAGCATGGCAATGATCGAACAGGTGGATATAACCACACAACGCAATTTTGAAATGATCCCGAAGATCGGTAACCAGCTGATCGTTTTTGGAGATGCAACGGATACAGAAATCAAACTCGGTAAACTTAAACAATTCTATAAAGAGATCATGGTAAAGGCAGGCTGGGATCATTACAGTGTCATAAACCTGCAGTACAGGAACCAGGTTGTGGCAAAAAGAAAAGGAGCAGAGGATATGGCTGCGGATTCGTTGCGTACTCTGCAGCTTATGCAAATGATTGCCGAACGTGCACAAAAAGCAGCAGGCGATTCATTAAAGATCATGCAACAGGGCAATGACCGCAACCCGGCTGACAGCAGTATGATACTGCAGTCCATTCAGCGCGATGACAATGATGAAACACCGGCACCTGTTGAAAGCACCGGACAACAAAATAACCCGGCTGTATTGAACAGTGTAAAACCGGCGGAAAAAAGTGTTGTGCACGCAGCAAAAAAAGAAAACAAACCGGTTACCAGGCCGGAACAAAAAAAAGCAGGGGTAAACAAAATAGTTAAAGAACCCAAGGCAGTGATGGAAAAGAAGAACGACTACGGACCGGTTCCCTGAAACCAAAAAAATAAAGCATAAATAATATTTAATAATACAAACACAAAACAGACACATATGAATCAGGAACAACCCATCATCGTAGGCCTGGATATCGGCACCACAAAAATTGCTGCCATTGCCGGCCGGAAAAATGAGTATGGCAAGCTGGAAATCCTTGGCTTTGGCCGTGCCAACAGTAATGGTGTACAACATGGTATGGTGTTGAACATCGATCAAACCATCAAAGCCATAGAAATGGCTTTAAAAAACTGTTACGACTCCAACCCCAACCTGGAGATCGGAGAAGTGTATGTTGGCATTGCCGGCCATCATATTAAAAGCCTGCAAACACGTGGCGATATTGTACGGCAGAGTATTGAAGAAGAGATCAGGCAGGAAGAGATCGACAGGCTGGTTGCAGATCAGTACCGGACCTATATTCCGGCAGGCGACCAGATCATTGACGTGATCCCGCAGGAATTTACGGTAGATAATTTCCAGAATATACCAAACCCCATCGGTTACAGCGGTGTTAAAGTGGGTGCTAATTTTCACATCATTACCGGCGATAAAAATGCGATCAGGAATATCAACCGAAGCGTTGATAAAGCCGGGCTTATTACAAAAGACTTAGTTCTGCAACCACTTGCCTCTGCAGCCGCTGTGATGTGTGACCAGGACCTGGAAGCGGGTGTCGCCATTGTAGATATTGGTGGCGGCACCACCGACCTGGCCGTTTTTTATGAAGGTATTTTAAAGCATACGGCCGTGATCCCGTTCGGAGGTGAGAACATTACCAACGACATTAAAAACGGGTTGGGTGTTTTAAAAACCCAGGCTGAGCAAATGAAGATCCAGTTTGGCAGTGCATTAAGTGATGAGGCCAAAACCAATGCTTTCATCACCATTCCCGGTTTACGCGGCATGGCGCCAAAAGAGATCTCGGTAAAAAACCTGGCCGGTATCATACAGGCACGCATGAGCGAGATCATGGATTTTGTTACCTATCATTTAAAACAGGTAGGCCTGGATACACGCATGCTGAACGGGGGTGTGATACTTACCGGTGGCGGGTCACAGCTGAAACACCTGATCCAGCTTACAGAATATGTTACCGGGTTGAATGCAAGGATCGGTTACCCCAACGAACACCTGGCTGCCGGGCATATTGATGAACTGGCCAAACCCATGTACAGTACCTGTATCGGTTTGATCCTGAAAGGATACAATGATTATGAAAATAAGAATAAACTGTTCGAAGAGCAGTTCAGGAAAGTTGAAGTTCCCGGTTCATTAAAACAGCAACCGGTTGATGAAACGCTGGATACAGTTGGTGAAAACCCCCAGGCAAAAGTGAAACAGCGTAAATCGCTGAAAACATTCATGGATGGTTTTAAAAATGGACTGATCGACCTGTTCAAAGAAGAAGAAGATGCGAAGTTGTAACGTCATTGCGGGGAGCCTGCCTGACGGCCTTGCTCCGCTGAAGCTATGCGAAGGCGAGCAGGCAGGGTACGACGAAGCAATCTGTTCATCAGGATTGATTAAGATGAAATGAAAAGCAGTTGCAGGCTTGCTGAATAAAGAAACAAAAGTTCGTAACAAAAAAAATACAGATTTTAGATACTAACCCATTAATTAATAAACGCAGCATGGCAACATGCAGGCGTTGTAAAAAAAAACTATGATACATTTTGATTTGCCAAAAGATCAATCCTCCATCATCAAGGTAATTGGTGTAGGTGGTGGCGGAAGCAATGCGGTAAACCACATGTTTACGCAAAATATCGAAGGCGTGAATTTTATCATCTGCAACACAGATGCCCAGGCCATTGCACAAAGCAAAGTGCCCAATAAAATCCAGCTTGGCCCGCATTTAACGCAGGGCCTTGGAGCCGGTGCCAACCCTGAAATTGGCCGGCAGGCAACTGAAGAAAGCCTGGAGGAAATAAAACGCATCCTGGAAGTGAATACCAAAATGGCATTCATTACTGCCGGTATGGGTGGTGGTACAGGTACCGGTGGCGCACCCATCCTTGCAAAGATCTGCAAAGACCTGGGCATACTTACCGTGGGTATTGTAACCACGCCCTTTGCCTATGAAGGAAAGAAAAGGATTGCCCAGGCGGAAGAAGGCGTGATGCTTTTGAAAAATCATGTGGACACTTTACTGGTGATCAGCAATGATAAGCTGCGCCACCAGTTTGGCAATTTAAAAATGAAGGAAGCCTTTGCCAAAGCGGATAATGTGCTGGCAACTGCAGCTAAATGTATAACCGATGTGATCAACAGTACCGGGCAGATCAACGTGGATTTTGCAGATGTATGTACCGTGATGACCAATGGCGGGGTTGCCATTTTAGGCAGTGCATCTGCAGAAGGTGAAAACCGGGCGCAGGCGGCGATTGAAAATGCCATCAACTCTCCGTTACTGAATGACAATGATATACGGGGTGCCAAATGGATACTGATCAACATCAATTCATCAGAAGGTGAACATGAGTTTACCATGGATGAAGTGGAGGTGATCCAGAATTATTTATTGAGCCAGGCAGGCGATGATACCGATGTGATCCTTGGATTGGGATATGATAACAGCCTGGGCGCACAGATCGGCATCACCCTGATCGCAACGGGCTTCGATCACAAAGACCCCTTTGAGAAAAAACCTGAAGCTAAAAAAGAAGTAAAAGATGAAAAGATCTTAATGACTCTGGAGATGCCGGCTAAGGAAGAAATCAAAACCGTGAAGCAACCCTCTTTGCAGTTTGAAGAGAAAGATGAGGAAGAAGCCATTGCAGAAATAACCGAACAACCTGTATTGCAGGTATCCGAGGACCTGATGATGCCCGTTTTGAAAGATATTACGGAAGAACTGCCATTAGTGGAATTACCTAGTAAAACTACTGGGGATAAATTGAATGAAATGCCGGTTTATTTTGAAATATCTTCGGCACCGGAACAGGTTCCAGTCATAGAATTTGTTATTCCGCAAAATCCCCCTCCTGCTGAAAAACCAACAGCCGAACAAGAAATTCAAAAAGAAATAAATACCGGTCATAAAGATGCTAGCACCCCTCCTTCGTCTGGAGGGTACCTGGCTAAACCTTCACAGATCTATGTGGAGGAGCAGCCAAAACCAGAATCCAATTCGACTGATGAGCTACTGCCGGTGCATATGAGAGAACAGGAAGACGAACCTGTTATTGAAATGCAGTTGGTAGTTAAAACCCATCAAGCGGCGGAGGAAGAGCAACATGTACAAACAACTCAGCCCATCATGATTTCCAATGTTGAGGAACCTGCCATGCAGGACGAAGCAGAGGATCTTAGGCGCAGGGCCATGGATCGGATTACAAAACTGCGTAACTTGTCGTTCAACATTAACGCAGCTGATCCTAATAATGAGTTTGAAACGGTGCCTGCTTACCTTCGCCGCAATATGGAATTGCATAATTCCATTGCCGATGTGGAAAGTTTTTACAGTAACTACACGGTTAAGTCCGACGATAATAACCAGGCTGAAATAAGTACACTAAACAGTTTCCTCGAAGGTAAAAAACCTGATTAAAATTTTCTTCCGTTTAGGATAGTCCTGAGCGGAGCCGAAGGATGTTTGTGTTTGGATTTATGAATAGAAGCCCTGCTGTAAAGCGGGGCTTTGATTTTTTAATTTCACCTGAACCGGTTTTCACCTGATGTCCCGGATCCGTTTCAATTCAGGATCTCAGCACCACGTAAAGACAACCAGTTATTTATCATATCTGCAATTTTAATAGGGTGCTGTGCTGCTGGCTTTGGGGCAGTTGCCAATGGCCTGGTTTGCCGGAGCCTTTCTGCGGGTAAAACCTGCTTTTCCAGTTCCAGTAATAGTTTTTGCCGGCTTGCCATGTCCTTTATCCCTGCAATATTGCAGGCTTTATCAAAATCAGTATGCATGCCATAGCCAACTACAACTTCTGCCAACCCGGGGAATTCAGGGAGGGCCAGTATTTTCTTTACAAAATAATACGTTTTATCATGTATTATTTTTGTTTGTACGGTGTAAACATGTTCCATTTCCTGTGTTTTGTGGTGAGTATTATATTCCATTCATATTTAACTTATCCCTTTTTAAAAATAGTTGTTATCATTTTCAGAAACTGGTCCTGTTTCTGATTCAAGAATACATACTGTTTTTTGTAAAGGATGGTTTTGTACCGGGTGGTACCAGGAAATGGATCGTTCAAAACATCTTATCACGTATTACAATGTGATCAATGCTGAGAACTGGTGGAAATTCAAAGGATAATACCGCAATGGTTAAATGTTAGGGGAATAGCCATACATGCGAAATGGTTGTACAGAGGATAGGAGTAATAGAGGTAATTCTGTGTTGTAAGCTGATGTAAATATAAACCATTTGCCCGAAGAAATCACAAAATGGTGATAACTTATCCCTGGGTACCGGAATCAGTGCTGCAATTGCTTCAGCACTAAACGGTTATTTATTTTTATAAAAGCATAAGTGAAAATGTAAAGCAGCAAAAAAACACAGGTAAATTGAAAAATGAGGGCATTACAATCAGTAAAAAAACAGAATAGGTTTATGCCTTCATAAACCGGGATAAAAAGAATACCCGGTTTTGTATTGTATAATGCCCTGAAATATCTTTTGCAGGTATGTTACATGCAAAAAATTAATTCTTAGAACTGTCGTTCTTTGCCGGTGTGATCGAAAGTGGCGGAACACCTGTTTGCGTGGTTGTTGGAGCAGGTGTTGCCGGTTTACTGTTTAAAGGTGCTCCTACAGAAATATCGCAACGGTGACCTGGTTCTCCATGAGGAGGGTTCATGCCAGGTGCAGTTTTTTGCGTATTGGGAACCTGTGTAACTGAAACAGGATTTGGTTGGGCAGTAACCGTTGTTGGTTGTTGCTGTACATTGGCAGGGGCCGGTTTACTGTTTAAAGGTGCTCCTACAGAAATATCGCAGCGGTGACCCGGTTGTCCATGTGGCGGATTCATTCCCGGAGCTGTTGCTGCTGCAGGAGCAGTTGTTGTTGCTATGGTACCGGGTTGTGTTACCTGCACGTTATTCTGTTGTGGTGTCAGTGCTACCGGTGTCGTTTGTGTTGCCGGTACTGTTGGCGTTGTACCAGGAATAGTAACAGGTACAGTATTGGGAACTACATTGGTAGTTTGTGTTGTTGATACAGGTACCGTATCCTTATTTTCCGAACCCGGTGTGATCAATGACTGATCAACATAATCTGTTTTATCATTTCCACCACAGGAAACCAGGGTACCCAGGGCAAGACTTGCAACTGCAACATATAATTTAAATCTCATAGATATACTTTTTAAGTGAATGCAATTTAAGGTTATTTGTGTAAATAGCAATCCAGGGCCAAAAGCTTAACCACTTTTAACAAACCAATTGCTTAATTATATCATTCGTTACTTTTCAAATGGAATACTACAGTACCGGTTTTATCAATATACATATAGGTTTTTCCTATTTCAACAAGGGCAAAGCCTTGTTTAAAATGAGATTGCCGGTCATACATATATACAGAATTAATTTTTTGCTGCATCCCGGGTATTTTTACCCCGTCTTTCATCATTCAGCATGAACATATAGGAAGTAACAGGGATCTCTGCCAGCTTTACGGATTTATCCATAGTGATCATCAGCAGCAGGTCATCCCATTCCTTATCATCATATTCATAAATGGCAATAATGCTTTTCAGCGGCAATCCCGGAATTTGCTCCCCAGGGATGATCTTCTTTATTTTAACTGTGGCGATAGAAAATCCTTCCCGGTGTGCCTGTTCAACCACCTGTTTCCATTTCTCTTCCATTTTTACAGCATTGGGACCCAGCCAGGGTTTCATCAGGGAAAACTTTTTTTCCTGTACTGATTTTAAAAAGTTTTCTGCCAACTGTAATTCAGCCTGTGCAAATACAAAGGATACATTGAACAACAGCAGCAGGGTAAGTATTTTTTTCATGATTTTATTTTTGAATGGAATAAATAGTTTTTTCAAAAATAAAGCGATCCGTTATTTTAACAATACCCAATGATGGGTATAACAGCACGGTTGGTTTATTAAACAGGAGGCCGGGAATTCATTGTTTTTCAAATTTAATGTCCTTCATGGGTAAAAAATAATTGGGTATACAGGAGATCGTTCTGTCATTTTCAATTTTAAAATCAATGCCTTTAAAACTCACCTGTTCCAGTGTATCATTGAGCGTAAGTGCAAACCGGTTGTTTTCATTGGTTGCATCCTTTACCAGGGTGGCTATATCCGGGTATAAGAGGTGCTGCACATAAATGCTGTCGCAATTTGCCAGGTCAATATGTATTTTCCCTTCGGGATCCGAAAAAGCTTCCTCCATTTTACCATCTGTGAAGAACTGGCAACGGATATTTTCAAGTAAATATTTATTGGGATGGCTGAAAGCAATGCTGTATCCCTTTCCTTTTTTTTCCTGCCTGGTTATGGTAAAATCCCTGCCAGGCACTTTATCACCGGTAAGTCTCAGTGTATTGCCATCTGCCTGGAAGGTTCCGGAAGCATTGCGGTCTACAGCACCATAGCTGAAAAAGAACCTGAATGTGCCCTCTGCCGAAAAATTAAATCCGGCAACCATTTCAGTTCTTCTGAAGTAATATTCGCCCATTATCCTTGTTTGTGACATTGACTGCAGGTTTAGGATCAGCAATAAAAAAAGAATGCACTTAAAGAGAGTGCTTAGGTGAGCTTTAATAGCAAA
>CAZBIK010000017.1:0-22167 GCA_964491955.1 uncultured Ferruginibacter sp. | reverse complement strand
CCGCCCTGTAAGCAACAGGCCTGATTCGAGACTGAACATGGTTGTCAGGGGAAGCCTTCCCATTACGCCCACATTAAAAGAAGGAAGTATGTTATTCTTTTCTGTCTGGCCGTCTTTTGTTTTTGTAATGTTGGCGAGGTTTAAACCACCCTGTACATATACCTGTGCTTTAGTGCCGAGAGCTACGGCCACTGTTAAAAACATTCCTAAAAATACTTTTTTCATAATTTACGTTTTTGGTTAATCAATCCGGACCTGGTGATAAAAGAATTCATCATTTTTTGATCCGTTTTCTGTTCTTAAAAGCCACATACGCAAAAAGCCTGCCAACAGGTTTTGTTAACAGGCTTTCCGGTAATTATGTAAGTTTTTTTATTTCAGCATAAGTATTTCTATTTCAACAGCGATTGAAAAACATTTTCATTTATTTTAACAGGATATTTCTTTTTTAATTCATTTATCCACTTTTCTTCAAGTATATTCTGGTAATCGTTGATGACCAGGCCGCGGGCTTCTTCAAAGTTCCGTTGCAGGTTGGGGGCATAATAAGTTACGAGTTTTATAAAACTGGTATTGCCGTCAGCCGGGTTCACCACTGTTTCTGAAACGGTTCCGGGGGCCATTTTCACCTGGATATTAACAGGAATTTGTGAAAGCTCAAACCTGCCGGAATCTGCCTGGATATTGTTGCCGGACATTTCAGCGATCTTTTTCCAGTCGGCACCTTTTAATAAGGCGGCCCTGGCCTCATCGGCAATGGCCTTATTGGCACAGTTGAATAAAATAATATTTGCGCTTTCGCCCCACAGGTATCTCGTTTTGTTTTCGGAATAGTATGTTTTTAAACCTTCGGTATCATTGGACGCTTTGCCCCAGATATTTCTTTCCATGATCTCAAAAAGCACATTCCCGTTCCTGAACTCTTCCATCTGGTACCTGAAATCCGCGTTGTAATCTTCCAGGTTCTTTTTATAATGATCAATCATTGTGGATGCAATGAATTTATCAACCAAAGCCGGGTTGCTTTCGCCCTGGTAAAGTTCGCGGTTGCCTTTATAGCTTCGCACAAAGTCTAACCAGTCTTTTCCGGTTAATTTTGATTTGCCGAAACTGTAAATGGTTTTACCGGATATCGGGTAAAGGGCTGCATTGCCGGTTTCTGAAAGCGGGTTGGCAATAACGCTGTCGGCAAAACGATACAGGTCAGCATCCGGCACGGCACCGGTCTTTTTAAAATTCACCTGTTTTAAAACTTCCTTTACAAACAGGTCCCTGGCATGGCCGATCCGGGCATCCTGCTGTATTTTTTGTTTTAATTCAAACTGGTAACCCATGTCCAACGGGTCGGCTGATACCGGTGTATGTGATAACCGCTTTACAATATGATAACCATAGGGGGTTAAAAAGGGTTTGCTGATCTCGTTATCCCGCGTAAGTTTAAAAACTTCATTTTCAAATGCAGGTTCATATTTGCCGGTCCCAAACTCGGCCAATTCCCCGTTATTGCCATAAGATGCCTTATCGTCGCTGAACGACAGGGCCATCTTGCCAAAATCAGCGCCGTTCATTAACAACCGGTAAACAGAGTCTGCTCTTTTTTCAAATATTTTTTTATCGGCATCACCTGTACCGGGCGGCATTGAAAATAATATCTGGGCCACCTTCCATTTGCCCACCGCTTTTCTTTCGCCGGTAATTTTAAAGATATGCCAGCCTTTTTTAGAACGGTATGGCTTACCTGCCTGCCCGGGTTTTAAATTGTATATAACGTTTTCATATTCGTAAGGCAATGTAAAAACAGTTATATAACCCAGGTCGCCATAGATGATATTCACCGGCTTTGCTAAAGCGGTTAACTGGTCATAATCTGTTTTGCCGGCAGCCAGGGCTGTGTATAACGTGTTGATGGCTTTGTAGATCTTCAGGCTGTCTGCCGGGTTAACACCCGGATCAACCGGGGCATAAAAATGCAACACCTGCAGGTCTTTCTGGCTGCGGTAAAAAGCTTCATTCAGCAGGTCATTAACTGCTTTTTCATTGTTTAAATAACTTTCCTGTATCTGGCTGCGGAAACTTTGTGCATCATATTGCAACTGGGGCAACGTATCAAGCCGCAATTCCATGGCAGCTTTTACCTTCAGTTTGAATTTTATATAGAGGTCAAGATATTCACGCAGCGCCTTTTCCCTGTCATTGGCCGGCGTTTTGTTCTTGTTATAAGCCCTTATAAATTCATCTTTATCAACCGCGGTATTGCCAAAAGTAAAAAGCGTTTGCGAATACACAGTGGCGGAAAAGCCGGTGATGGCGACCAGGAATATAAATTTCTTCATCAGTTGTTTTTTTAGTTGGCAGCAGCATTCCATTTTACCTGCAGCAGTTCATGCAATTGCAGCAGGGTCAGTTTTTTACCGATTATCCGCTTTTCTTTATCCAGCAAATACAGGATTGGGGTTAAAGTAATATCATATAACTGGCGAAAGCCGGGTTTTTGGGCTGCATAATCAGCTTCTTCCAGTTCTTTGGGTTTATAAACGTGAACCCAGTTGCCTATATTTTTTTCTTTAATAAAGTTAAGCCAATCGGGCTTTACATCCTGCTTGCCATCAGGTGTCAGTACAGCAAAAATTTTCACGTTATGGTTTTTCCAGCTTGCCCGGTAAATAGAATCCAGCCTCGGCACCTCTTCGCGGCAATGCCCGCAATTTGGATCCCAGAAACAAACGATGGTAAAGTCAGCATCTACACTGTATAAAGTAGCAGGTTTGTCTTCGGTATCCAGCATTTCCAGGTTTGCCCCTTTTTCACCCACCAGGTTTGCCATCAGCATGTAAGCACGGCGGCTGATGGCTTCCATTTGTTTTTCATTGAGCCAGCTGCTTAAACCCTTGCTGTGGTATTTATCAAACAGGTGAACAAATACGGCATCCTGGCCCATGTACCTGGGGCTGATGAAATTATCCGTTAACCAGTTCAGTAAAAACTTATACATTTCCGGGGCCGACCGGGCCAGCAATAATTTATAATCCACGTCTTTGATGATGGTTTCGGGGTCCGGCGCTATCACTTCGCGGTAATACCGTTCCAGTTTTTTTACAAAGAAAGGGGTACGGATTATCCGGTCATCCATAAACGTTATGCCGTTCCAGTAATTTTTTACGTATTCATTGTAATTATCAATACTGTCCTGTTTGGTTACCGGTATCCTGGCCGGGTAGGCGGGTTCCCTCATGGCATTCAACAGGGCTGCCATCATGGAATTGGGCTGGTTCTTTATAATACCTTCCCGGTAATCATTCAGTTCTTTATTATAGGTATTGTAGTTTTTTTCATGCAATAACGAATCGGCCAGCGTAGTGGCATTATTATATGCCCGGCGCTCCTGCTGCATCAGTCTTCCCCTGGAAGCAGCAAATTTCTGGTATTGATCATACAGGATATTTTCTTTGGAGCCGGTCACTTTGGTTTTATTGACCAGGTCGGCCGTATCGGCCGTTACAGAAATTACCTGTTCCTTACTGACCAGGAATTCGGTCCTTATCAGTTTCCCCGGAAAAAAAATGGCATAAATGCCGGGTTGAAGATTTACCGGGCCCTTGAATACGGCAACACCGTTTGTGCCGATGGCTGCAGAATCAGCGATATTGAAATTATTACCCATGTAATAGGTAAGATAGGTGATACCGCTATTGTAGCCGGGTGCTTTAAAGGTAACCTGGTAACCCTGGGTAAATGCTGTACCGGCAGTTAAAACGGCAAAAAGGAAAAGGATGTATTTTTTCATCATTATATAAGGATAACAAATGTATTTAAAATAGGTGGTTTATGAGCAAAAACGGGCTTTCTAACTCTTTAACAATTACAAAACGTTAACAAAACAATATTGAGGATTAATGCGGTATTTTTGCTGCCGTGAGTAAAAAAAAGCAAAGGGTCATACTGGAAGACCTGTTAATTACCGATTATGCAGCTGAAGGAAAAGCCCTGGCAAAGCTTGATGGCAAGGTCATTTTTATTTCCGGTGCGGTTCCCGGCGACGTGGCCGATGTATTGCTCACCAAAAATAAAAAGGACTGGGCCGAGGGCAGGGTGGTGAAAATTAAAGCGCCTTCAGCAGAAAGGGTTGAACCTTTTTGTAAACATTTTGGTGTGTGCGGTGGATGTAAATGGCAGATGCTGCCCTATGCCAAACAATTACAATACAAACAGCAGGAAACAGCACAAAACCTGCGGCGCATAGGAAAAGTTGAACTGCCTGAAATTTTACCCATCATCGGGGCCGGTGAAACGGAGCATTACAGGAATAAACTGGAGTTTACGTTCAGTAATAAACGCTACTTAACAAATGAAGAAATAGGCCAAACTGACATTTTACCCCAACAAAATGCCCTGGGGTTTCATGTACCAAGGATCTTTGATAAAGTGATCGACATTGAAGAATGTTACCTGATGGACGGTGTAAATAATACGATCAGGAATACCATCCGTGCATTTGCCCTTGAAAATAATTTTTCTTTTTATGATATCCGGGAACATACCGGCTGGCTCCGCAATGTGATCATACGGCTTTGTTCAACCGGGGAGCTGATGGTGAACATCTGTTTGAACTATGATGAAGAGACTGACCGGAAAAAACTGTTTGATCATGTATTACAAAAGGTTCCGGCCATAACCACCCTGCTGTACACCATCAACCCCAAATGGAACGACAGTATTTATGACCTTACCCCGCAAGTATATTTTGGCAAAGGCTTTGCCACAGAAAAACTGGATGATCTAGAATTTAAGATCTCTGCCAAATCCTTTTTTCAAACCAATACCAAACAGGCAGAAAAACTATACCGGGTTACCCGGGATTTTGCCGCGTTAACCGGCGAAGAGATCGTGTATGACCTCTATTGCGGGACCGGCAGCATCGGCATTTTTGTAAGCAAAGGAGCAAAAAAAGTGATCGGGGTTGAAGTGATCGAAGAAGCCATTGCCGATGCCCGGGAAAATGCAGCGCTGAATCATATCAGCCATGCCGAATTTTTCGCCGGCGATGTAATTAAGATCTGTAATGATGAATTTTTTGCCCTGCATGGAAGGCCCGATGTGATCATTACCGACCCGCCCCGCGCAGGCATGCACGAAAAACTGGTGATCAAGCTGCTGGAAATAGCTGCCCCCAAAATTGTATATGTGAGTTGCAATACCGCCACTCAGGCCCGTGACCTGGGCTTGCTGGGAGAAAAATACACGATCGAAAAAATTCAGCCCGTAGATATGTTCCCGCATACACACCATATTGAATGCGTGGTATTGCTGAAATTAAAATAAAGGATTAATCAACTAAATTTGCAGGATGGCATTTAATAATCAAGGAAACAGGTTTCAGCGGACAACACCGGTGGTGTTGAACCTCATCATCATCAATGCATTGGTTTTTTTAATACAGATGATGTTCGACGGGCCCGATGAAAAGATCACCAGGGAGATCGCACTCTTCCCTTACCAGACCGAATTTTTTAAACCTTACCAGCTGGTATCGCATATGTTTGCCCATGGCGGTTTCTTCCACCTGTTGTTTAATATGTTTGTGCTGTGGATGTTTGGAACGATGCTGGAAAGGGCATGGGGCTCCAAAAAGTTCTTTATTTTTTATTTTGTTTGCGGCCTTGCTGCCGGCGTTGCACATTTATTGCTTGAATTTTCCCCGGCAGTTGGCGCATCCGGCGCCATTATGGGTTTGTTTGCAGCCTTTGCCTACCTGTTCCCAAATACCGAGTTGATCATTTTTCCCATACCGGTTCCCATAAAAGCCAAGTATGCCGTAGCCATCATGGCGGCCATTGACCTTTTTGGAGGCGTATACCCGGCGGGCAGCAATATTGCGCATTTTGCCCACCTGGGCGGTTTGCTGATGGGTTTCATTATGGTGATCTACTGGAATAAAACCGACAAAAAAACGTTTTACTGATTGGTTTTTTGTGGGGAATTAACAGTTTGTATTTTAGAAGCATAAAGACAACATATAATGGGTGAGTCAGACCGGTTTTTAGATTATAAGATAAAAAAACAACGCTTTACACTGGGGCAGCCCAACAATGCCCTCATGTGGCTATTTGTATTGAATACTGTTTTTTACCTGGTATTGGCAACCATTAAAGTGGCCATTTCAGTAAATGATAATTCCGATGCCGCATTTTATGCACAGGTGGTACCCTGGTTCCAGTTGCCGGCTTCTGTTTCTTCCTTAAGCAATAAACCCTGGACATTATTAACCTACATGTTCAGCGATGTGGAATTGTTCAGGGCGCTCAGCAACATGTTGTGGCTTTGGGCTTTCGGCGGCATATTGCAGAATTTAACGGGCAACCGCAAACTGATCCCTGTGTATTTATATGGGGGTTTTGCAGGGGCCCTGTTTTTTATAGTTGCCGCTTATTTAATTCCATCCAATAAGGCGGTCATTGATTCGGTAAATTTACTGGGGGCCAATGCACCTGTAATGGCCGTAGCGCTGGCTGCAACCATGGTTGCCCCCAACTATCGTTTTTTCCGGAACATCAGGGGAGGGATTCCGCTCTGGGTACTTACAATAATTTATGTAGCGGTTAACCTGGCCGGGGCAGCAGTAAAACCTGCAGCATATCCTATTGCATTTATCGGCGGTGCGCTGGCAGGGTTAATATTTGTACAGTTATTGCACAATAGAATTGATGGCAGCAACTGGATGAACAGCCTCTACAACTGGTTCATCAACCTGTTCAATCCACATAAAAGCAAACAGCGGAATTCAATAAAAGAAAAGGTCTTTTATGAAACCGGGAACCGGAACCCCTTCAATAAAACTTCAAATGTTACGCCACAGCGGGTTGATGAGATCCTGGACAAGATCAGCCAGAAAGGCTTCGATCATCTTACCAAAGAAGAGAAAGAGATCTTAAAAAGGGCCAGCGAAGATTAGGGGGCTGTTCTTTCACAGTCTTTTAAACGGGTTAGCATTATCTTTATGCCATGGCAAAAAGTATATTACGGCGGTTTACAAAAAGGCTTTTGGTTTTTGTAAATATCATTGCGGCTGTATTATTTTTAGCGGGCAGTTATGGCTACCTGTTAAACCCGGTATATTTCTGGCCAGTAGGGTTACTTACGCTTTCCGCTTTTTATTTTCTGCTGTTGTTGCTGGCCTTTGTTATTTTCTGGCTGGTCATCAAACCCCGGCTGGCCTTCATTTCATTGGCCGCCCTGCTGCTGGCTTATAAGCCTGTCAGCAACATCATTGCCATGCGTTTACCCGGCAAATTTGCACAGGCAAAGCCACAAAATGCCCTGCGGGTAATGACCTGGAATGTGGCCCAGTTTAATGTGATGGATGATAAAAAAAACCCGGGAATAAAAAAAAATATGGTTGACCTGGTCAATTATTACCAGCCGGATATCGCCTGTTTCCAGGAAATGGTTGCCGAAGACAGTACGGTAAAAGACCATGGCCATATGGATGAATTCCTGGAGAAACTGAATTTCAGGAATTATTTTTATTCATACAATATCAAAGAAGATTTTTGGGGATATGCCCATTTTGGCATCATCATTTTTTCAAAATACCCCATCATCAACAAACAGACCATCAGCTTTTACCCCAACGATTATAATTCCATATTCCAGTATATTGATATTGTGAAAGGTGCCGACACCATCCGGGTATTTAACATTCACCTGCAGACACTGCGCTTCAGCAAAGCCAATTTAAAATACATAGACGAGCCTACGGTGGAAGACAGGAATGCGATCAGGGAATCAAAAAATATAATCGGGAAATTTAAAAAAGGGTTTTTAAAAAGACAGTTGCAGGCCGACAGGATCAGGGCAGAGATAGAAAAAAGCCCTTACCCCGTTATCGTCAGCGGCGATTTCAATGATGTACCCAACAGCTATGCCTATTATACAATAGGTAAGGGGATGAAGAATGCCTTTGTTGAAAAAGGAAGCGGGCTGGGCCGCACTTTCAGCGGCATTTCACCGGTATTGCGGATCGATAATATATTTGCTGATCAAAAAATGGATGTGTTGCAGTTCAATCTCATCAAAAAAAAGCTAAGCGATCATTTTCCCATTATTGCCGATGTACAGCTCGTTAAAAAGTGATAACTTAGCAGCCCCGTATGATATCATTCAGCACATACCCGTTTTTCTGTTGCCCTTGCGGCACTGCTTAATATCTTTGTAAAAATTTACATTTATCTTTTCTGTTTTAGTTTAATTAACAGATCTTGAATTCAAAGCACAAAAAAACCAATAACGCCAAACTTTATTATGCCATTAAAAATATATAACACCCTTTCCAGAGAAAAAGAATTGTTCACGCCGATCACGCCCGGCATGGTGGGCATGTATGTGTGCGGGCCAACGGTGTACAGTGATGTACACCTGGGCAACTGCCGTACTTTTATTTCCTTTGATATTATTTACCGCTACCTGGTTTACCTCGGCTATAAAGTAAGGTATGTGCGCAACATCACCGATGCGGGCCACCTGGAAGGCGACCGGGATGAAGGTGATGACAAGTTCAGCAAACTGGCCAGGCTGCAGAAAGTGGAACCCATGGAGATCGTTCAGAAATACACACTGGGCTTCCGCCATGTGATGCAGTTGCTGAACAACCTGCCGCCATCCATTGAACCAACAGCCACGGGGCATATTGCCGAACAGATTGAAATTACCAAACAGATACTGGCCAACGGGTATGCATACGAAGTGAACGGCACGGTATATTTTGATGTGGAAAAATATAACAAAGAACAGCCTTATGGCATACTTACCAACCGCAAAATGGAAGACCTGCTGGAAGGCACCAGGGAACTGGGCGGACAGGATGAAAAACGCGGCCGCCTTGATTTTGCCCTATGGATAAAAGCCAAGCCCGAACATTTGATGCAATGGCCAAGCCCCTGGGGCATGGGTTTTCCCGGCTGGCATATTGAATGCTCCGCCATGAGTGAAAAATACCTCGGTAAAAAATTCGACATACACGGAGGCGGAATGGACCTGGCTGCCACACACCATACCAACGAAATAGCACAAAGCCAGGCGTGTTATAAAACAAGTCCCGCCAATTACTGGATGCATACCAATATGCTAACGGTAAACGGCACCCGCATGAGCAAATCGCTGGGCAATGGTTTTTTACCCGAAGAATTATTTACCGGCAATCACCCGCTGCTGGAAAAAGCATATGCACCCATGACAGTAAGGTTCTTTATGCTGCAAACACATTACCGCAGTACACTTGATTTCAGCAATGAAGCTTTGCAGGCAGCGGAGAAAGGCTTTAAACGATTGTGGGATGCTTATGAAACGCTGAAGCAGCTGGCAGCAGGTGATCAACAGCTGGCAGTTGATGCAGCACTGGATGAAAAAGTAAATAAGCTGATCAATGAATTTGATGAGTTTATGAACGACGATTTCAATACGGCAAAGGTTTTGGGCAGTATGTTTGAGCTGGTGCCGGTCATCAATTCCATAAAAGACGGCCTGATCGCTGCTGATGCCATTTCATCTGTAACTGTAACATTGCTGCAGCAAAAATTCAAAGCTTACCTGGAAGATGTTTTTGGCTTGCAAAACAACGCTCCGGGCAATGAAATACTGAACGGCGTAATGAACCTGGTGATAGAGATAAGGAAGGAAGCCAAAGCTAAAAGGGATTTTGCAACAAGCGATAAGATCCGGAATCAGCTGGCCGGAATAGGAATTAATTTAAAAGATGAAAAAGGCGGGGAGATGAGCTGGGAAAAAAATTAACCGGGTTACTTCAAAAAAATTATCAAAGCTGTTCAAAAAAGAACAGCTTTTTTTATGTGATGCTTAAACAACCTTAGATTTTTTTAAAATTTCTGCACCAGTCACGAACAAAATACATTTTCATTCTGTTTGATTAAAAACAAAAAACATTAAACAAATGAAAACAACATTCAACAAGATCCTATTAGCAGCCTTTGTTGGCTCGATGATCAGTTTAGCATCCTGCAAAAAAGACGATGATACTGTAATAACCAATACTGTTACAGATATCGTGGTTAACACAGCCAGTTACAGCGTATTGGAAGAAGCGGTTGTAAAAGCCAACCTGGCGGCAACTTTAAGCGGAGCCGGACCTTTTACGGTATTTGCTCCTGATAACGCTGCTTTTGCAAGCGCAGGGATCACTTCCGCAACTGTAGCTTCCTTATCTGCAACAGCATTAAGCGACCTGTTGCTGTACCACACCATTGCAGCGAATATTCCTGCAGCATCTGTTCCTGCCGGGCCCAATGCCAAAGTAGTAACGGCCGGGGGTGATTCTGTTTTTGTTACCAGGAACGCGGCCGGTGTTTTTGTGAACGGCATCAAAGTGGCCGAGGCTGATATCAATGCAGATAATGGCGTGATCCACCGTTTATCAAAAGCGTTGAATAAACCATCCGGCAATATTGTTGCTACCGCACAGGCAGCAGGTTCAGGTTTGGATTCACTGGTTAAAGCAGTGGTAAGGGCCAATAATGCACCGGGCGGAGACCCAACGCTGATCAGCACTTTAAGCAATGCAACGATAACTGTTTTTGCACCTACCAATGCTGCATTTACACAATTGTTATCAGCACTTTCCCTGACCGATATCAATAATATCCCTGTTGGAACCTTATTGGCAGTATTAAGGTACCACGTTGTTGGAGGCCGGGCATTTTCATCCGACCTGGCAAATGGCAACCTGGGTATGCTGGCCGGAGGAAATACCACCATCAATTTAACCAATGGTACCGGTGGCGGACCAACGATCAAAGGCAATGGCAACGGTACCGCAACATCCAATATAACGGCTACAAATATTATGTGCCGCAACGGAGTTGTGCATGTGATCGACAGGGTGTTGTTACCTTAAAATCCTCATGAAAGATCTGGCCCCGTATAAACGGTGAAATGGTTAATTACATTTCACCGTTTTTCTTTTACAAAAAATTACAGACCTTGGCATAAATATTCAATGAATGCAGCACATCGCACATTTATCACGCGACAAAAAATTAAAGAAGATACTGGAACAGCAGGAACCTTTTGTGTTAACCCCCAAAGAGAACGTGTACCTGCACCTGTGCTATTCCATCATGAGCCAGCAGTTAAGTACAAAAGTGGCAGATGTTTTTCACCGCCGCTTTTTAGAACTGTATGCCGGTAAAGAACCGTCGGCAAGACAAATTGCCGAAACACCTTTTGAAACATTAAGGGGCATTGGCCTGAGCAATGCCAAAGCCAATTATGTAATAAACGTTTGTAATTTTTTTATTAAAGAGGGGATCACTGATAAAAAACTTCACCAGATGAACAATGAAGAACTTATCAAATACCTCACGCAGATCAAAGGTGTTGGTCAATGGACGGTGGAAATGGTTTTAATGTTTACCCTTGGCCGGGAGGATGTTTTTGCCCTGAATGACCTGGGGATCCAGCAGGCAATATGCAAGCTTTATAAAATTGATCCAACCGACAAAAAAGCGATGAAGGAAAAAATGCTTGTTGTATCAAAAAAATGGAGCCCTTACAGAACCTATGCCTGCAGGTACCTGTGGGGGTGGAAGGACGCCCCCTCCGCCCCCTGAAGGGGGAACTTAGAGATCAAATCTCTAAAAATATTATGATAAAGAAATGAGTGTAATTATCTCTTCCAGGTATTTTTTATCTGTTTCATCAAACTGGTTCAGTTCAGCGCTATCCACATCAAGTACACCCATTACCATTCCGTTATTAAAAACCGGCACCACAATTTCTGATCTTGATAAACTGCTGCAGGCAATGTGACCCGGAAATTTTTCAACATCGGGAACGATCAGCGTTTCTGCATTTTGCCAGGCAGCACCGCAAACACCACGGCCCTTTTTAATTCTTGTACAGGCAACCGGTCCCTGGAACGGGCCGAGCACAAGTTCCGGTTCTGAAAGCTTATCAGGCGCAGGTTTTACCAAATAAAATCCAACCCATAACCAGCCGAACTGTTCTTTTAATGCTGCAGCAACATTAGCCAGGTTGGCAACCAGGTCGGGCTCGCCGTCTAATAACCCTTTAATTTGAGGGACCAGGGATTTATAAACTTCTTCTTTAGTGCCCTGTATTATTGTTAAGTCTTCTGCCATTAAACAAAGGTAAGTTTTAACCACAGATGGCCGCAAATTTGGCACACAGATATTTAAAAAATCTGTGTTAATCTGTGGTAAAGAAAAAATCATTCTTTTTGTAAAACCATATCACTATACGAAAGCGCACAGAAATCAGCAGCATCAATATTAAACAAAGCCGCATACTCATCGCACTGCGCCTGTAATTTTTCTTTGCCGATTGTTCCATCCTTATCAATGGCTTCCACTTCTATAAATGTTCCAAGTCCGTCAACAGTATCAAAATGAAATTTTACATTGTTGATGAAATATATTTTTCTGCGTTTATCAACCACAGCTTTTATGCCCAGGGTTTTAATAAGAATTTCTTTTAGAACTTTATCGGGCTGGTGCTGGTACAATAAAACATGGCTGGATTTAGCGCCGGCAATATCTTCACGCTCGTAATGTATCAGTGCATTCTCAATATTTCCTTCCCTTAATTTGAGCCTCCCCGCCTGCCCTACGTAGCTTTGCGAAAGCGGGTAATGCACATTAAAATACGTATCAACCTGGTGGTCCTCGCCAATGAATACAGGGTTGAATTGTTTCAGTAATATTTCCAATTCAGCCAGCCTGCTTGTGGCCGCTTTAAATTCTATGTTGAGTATGGGCATGTGGTGAAGATAAAAAAACCGTCCCGTTTTAAGCGGGACGGTTAAAACATTTCTGCACAGTTTGTTTACCTCACCAGCTTCAGCTCATCAATAATATTTTTTGCACCGCCCAGTTTATCAATGCACCAGAGCACATAACGTACATCCACATTAATGGTGCGGTTCAGGTCCTTGTCGAATGCAATTTTATGGCTGAGGGCTTCGTAGTTGCCATCGAAAGCAAGGCCGATCAAATTACCGTTGCCGTCAATAACCGGGCTGCCGCTGTTGCCGCCGGTGATATCATTGGTGGTAATAAAACCAACAACGAGGTCGTTGGTGCGCTTGTCAATGTATTGGCCAAAATCCCTTTTCTTCAGCAATTCAATTTGTTTGGCAGGGAGGTCAAATTCATAATCACCTGCTTTGTATTTTTCCAGTACCCCTTTGCTGGTGGTTACATAATCATAAAACACGGCATCTCTCGGACGGTAGCTTTTTACGGCACCATAACTCACCCGCATGCTGAAGTTTGCATCGGGATACATTTTGTTAACTGCTGCCGGGTTCATCTCCATGATTCCTTTCAGGTATGCCCTGCCCAACTCTGCATCCTTGTTGAGAAATTCGGTACGCAGCGAAGCATATTTACCCGTGTAATTTTTTAAAAAGGCTGCAGCATAGGCAAAAGCAGGGTCTTCCTGGAGGGTAGCCGCATCCGGGTTTTCGGTGAATTTTTTCCATTTGGCATCATCCAGCATCATGGTTTTTGCAAACACATCACGGGCCCAGCTTTTAAAGGTGGCTTCGTCATTCAGGCTGCCGTATGCAGCTTTAATGCCTTCATAAAAACCGACCGGGTGCTGGTTCTTGTCTACATCGTTGTAAAACATCATGGCTGTTTTGGCCAGGATCTTTTCATCACTGGGCAGGTCTTCACCTTCTTTAAACCCGGCCCGGGCCGCAGTAGCTGCTTCAATGGCCTTGGTCAGTTCGGCTTTTGGCGTATTGCTTTTTAGCAGCTTATCTTCCAGTGAAATTAATCTTGATGCCGCACCGGCGAGAGGCGAACCCATGATGCCTTCATTTAAATACTGGCGCATTTTACTGTACGGGGTCCATGCCGCATAATTTTTTGCATAATCGGCCATCACATTTTCATACTCCGGCTTTCCTTTTGCCCAGGCGATGAATTTGTTTTCGAACTGCTGTTTTTGTTCGTATACTTTATACTTGATCAGTTGCTTGGTCTCTCCGTCGAAAAATTTCCAGTAGTTGGCAACACCGGCATAATTATCTGCCAGTTTTAATTTTACGGCCGGGTCTTTGATCATCTGCTCATGCATGAATTTCAAACGCACATCCCTTAATCCAACAAGGGCCGGGTTGTCGATCTCGTTTTTCAGTTTGATGCCGTAGCTGGTCTCGTAACGGGTAGTGCCGCCGGGGTAACCGTAGATCATGGCAAAATCACCGTCTTTAAAACCTTTGATGCTGACCGGTAAAAAATGTTTGGGTTTCATCGGTACATTGTCTGCATTGTACGCTACCGGCTTTCCGTCCTTGCTGGTGTATACACGAAATACAGAAAAGTCGCCGGTATGGCGCGGCCACTCCCAGTTGTCGGTATCGCCGCCAAACTTGCCAACACTTTCCGGCGGTGCGCCAACAAGGCGTATATCCCTGTACGTTTTGTATACATACATGATGTGCTGGTTTCCCTTGAACATGCCATAGATCCTTCCGGCCAGTTCGTTTTCCTTATCGGCAACCTTGTCTGTGATCGCTTTATAAACCTCGGTTATTTTTTTAATCCGGTCGGCATAACTCAATCCCTTTAACTGGTCTTCCACTTCTTTGGTCACATCCACGATCCGGTCCAGGAACTGTACCGTTAAACCTGTTTTAAGTTCCTGGCCTTTATTGTATGCATAAAAACCATCGCGTAAATAATTGTGTTCAACCGTACTGGCTCCCGAAATGGCTGAGTATCCGCAGTGGTGGTTGGTAAAGATCAATCCCTGGCTGCTGACAATTTCACCGGTACACCCGCCACCAAAAATGATGATGGCATCTTTTAATGACGATTTATTGATGGAGTACAATTGTTCTTTGGTAAGTTTCAAACCTTTTTTTACCATATCGTTGTAAACCTGCTGGCCAAGCAACATGGGTAACCACATCCCTTCATCGGCCCTTGCTTTAAACAGGCTGAGCGAAAGCGCAACCAAAATAAAAATCTTCTTCATATAGCTTTGTTTTTAGGAGACAAATTTACTGATTAATTGGATACCTCACCCAACCCTTTTCCCCCTGTTATTTCATATGTGTTACTGCAACAGAACGGGCGATTGTTCCCGGAGTGCGGCCCTGGAGTATAGCATTCTTTTTTCTATATCTTTGTTCTCTTTAACCTTATAACTGCCAATGCCCCTTTTTGATATCAAGCTTCCCAAATCAATTGCAAAGGCGCTGAACTTACCCATCAGCGACCCCCGGAGCCAGCAAATTAAAGTGCTTAAAAAGCTTTTGAAAAAAGCAAGGTTTACCGAATTTGGCCAACGTTACCGTTTTGATGATGTTTTAATGAGCAACCAGCCCGGTAAAAAATTCCAGCAAAATGTACCCACCTTTGATTATAATAAAATATATGATGCCTGGTGGCATAAGGCCAAAGACGGCAGCCCGGATGTTTGCTGGCCCGGCATCATAAAATATTTTGCGCTCAGCAGTGGTACCAGCGATGCTACCAGTAAATATATTCCCATTACCAAAGACCTGATCCGGAGCAATACCATCACCAGCTTTAACCAGCTGCTTAGTTTAACCCGGTACGATAATGTGCCAAGGAGTTCGGTTGGAAAGGGTTGGCTTATTTTAGGCGGCAGCACGCAATTGCAGAAGGGCCCGACTTATTTTGCCGGCGACCTGAGCGGTATCCAGCAAAGAAATATCCCTTTCTGGTTCCAGGGCCTTGGCTTGTACAAACCCGGAAAAAAAATTGCCAAAGAAAAAGACTGGGCAAGAAAACTGGAAGAAGTGGTGAACAATGCGCCCAACTGGGATATCGGGTTTATCGTGGGTGTACCTGCCTGGCTGCAGTTGTGCATGGAAAATATCATTGAAAAATACGGGCTGAAAAACATACATGAAATATGGCCCAACCTGGCCTTTTATGTGCACGGGGGCGTGGCCATGGAGCCCTATAAAAGAGGGTTTGAAAAGTTACTGGGCAAACCCATCACCTATATCGAAACTTACCTGGCCAGTGAAGGTTTTTTAGCATACCAGAACCGGCAGGATGCAGCCGGCATGCACCTGGCCCTGAACAATAATGTATTTTTTGAGTTTGTTCCTTTTGACCAGAAGAATTTTGACCTGGAGGGGAATATGGTTGATGAGCCGGAAGCTTATATGATCCATGAAATTGAGGAACATAAAGATTATTCGATCCTCATCAGCACCAATGCCGGGGCCTGGCGTTACGCCATTGGAGATACGGTAAGGCTGGTTGACCGGGAAAGAAGCGAGATCGTTATTACCGGCCGCACCAAACATTTTTTAAGCCTGGTTGGCGAGCACCTGAGTGTTGACAATATGAACAAGGCCATAGAAATGGTGAGCAGCGACCTCAACATTTCAATCCCGGAATTTACAGTCGCCGGTGTCCCTTTCGGAACTTTTTTTGCCCACCAGTGGTATGTGGCTACAGATGATAAGGTAGATGCCGGCGAATTAAAGATCCTTATTGATACCAAACTGAAAGAACTGAATGATGACTACGAAGTGGAACGAAAGCATGCCTTGAAAGATATCATGGTTAAGGTATTGCCCGAATGCACCTTCATGAAATTTATGGAGCTTAAAGGCAAACTTGGCGGCCAGCATAAATTCCCCAGGGTACTGAAAGGTAAAATACTGGAAGACTGGCATAATTTTTTAAAAGCCGAAAAAGTATCCTAAGGCAAAATCACCGGGCAGCCGATGCCGTTATCTTTTTTTCCGAACTTATAAATGATCCCTGCCGAAGTACTGTGGTAATGATCCCGCAGT
Organism: uncultured Ferruginibacter sp.; assembly: GCA_964491955.1. GTDB lineage: Bacteria > Bacteroidota > Bacteroidia > Chitinophagales > Chitinophagaceae > Ferruginibacter. The sequence continues at coordinate 5,348 of CAZBIK010000017.1, read as the reverse complement.
TTTGGGTTGGCCGACCGGCTGAAACCATCCAGGTAATCCGTAAAAATAAAACGGTATGATGTTTCGATATTGACGGAAAACCTGTCAGACAAAGGGTATTCTGCACCAATACCTGCAGGTACACTTAACAAAGCCCGGGGTGTTCCTCTTGCATTATCAGCGGCAAGACCGGCATACACTTCTGATGTCTCCCCGAAAATAACAGGATCCATCCGGCTGTGATCCTTTTTTACACTGATGAAACTGACACCCGCACCCGAAAATATATAGGGCATGATACCACGGTCTTCATAGTTTCTTCCAAGAATATTCCATACCAGCTGGGCAGAAAATTCTTTAACCGGGGTTGAAAAATTAAAATTCCGCTGCTGCCTGAATTCCGGCTTGCTGTACCGGCTGTCATCGCCCTTGAGCCTGGCGATGCTGATATGTACACGTGCTGCCAGGAAATGGTTGATCGGTTTTTTGACAAAAAGGGAGAATCCCGGCTGAATGGTCCGGAAAGACCCGAGATTATTTGGTGTAAGATCGCCCTGGTAAATATAAACCCCGCCATTCAAACCTATGCTCATGTCCTTATAGAACTGGGCATTACTTTCAGGGGCAGCCAAAACCAGGAAAAAAAATACAATTACAGTTGATCGATAGGATGCTTTCAAACGTTTTACTTTTTAAGTTGATGTAATGAAAGCAGCGTATTGGTATTTAAATACTGCAGGGCAAACGGGTACCGCCAGGTTTTAGGGGTACCGTAAGTATTGCAACATCAATAAGTAACCATGTATTCATGTAAAACGTTTTTTCCTGAACGCTTAAAAAACGGGCAGATTGTTTCATGGACTGTTAAATGAATCTTAATAAAAAAAAGCAAACAGGAAACCGGTATATAATTCAAATTCAGTTTATTAAAAAACCTTCCTTAATTTAGAACATGGTTGATGCTTTTATAAAGGGGTTGGCGATAAGTTTGCTGCTGATATTTTCAGTGGGCCCGGTGATTTTTACGGTCATCAAGCAAAGCATCAATCATGGCCGCAGGGGCGGGTTCAGTTTTATCATTGGCGTTTGGATCAGCGACCTGATCTGGGTTGTACTGAGCAACGGGTTCAGCGAAGCCATTAAAACACTACTCGATTTTAAAATACCCATCGGCATTGCAGGCTGTATCTTTCTGATCGGCATGGGCATTTATTTTGCTTTTATAAAAAAGATAGAACCCCGCCAGTTGCAGGAACCGGTTATACTCGCAGGCGACGAATACACTCCAACAGGGAGAAAAACAAATTATTTTGCCATTATGAGCTCGGGTTTTATCATCAACACTTTAAACCCGGCTGTGATCTCATTTTGGGTGATCATGGCTGCATCACTGGCTTCGGTTTATTCTTTATACGACCGGGTCATCATTTTTGCAACATGCCTGGGCGTAAATGTACTGGCCGATATTGGCAAAGTAATGGGCGCCGGCTATATCGGTAAACGGTTAAGCGACCGGGTAATTCTCATCATCAACCGGGTATCGGGTGTTTTGTACCTTATTTTTGGTTTTGTGATTCTGGCAGGGATTATTTATACATTGATAAAAGATTAACAGAAACCGCAACCATTTTATTGGACCGGTTTTTTAATTTTCCGGATGAGATCGATCCTGTCTATACTGCTCTTTATTTCAACTGCATCCTGGTCCCAGTCGGCCGATTTTATACAGCTTAAAAAGAACAATAAGACGATCGCCACATATTACAGCGGAAGTAATATTGCCTTTACTGCCGAAAGCGGCGCATTTATTGATGCCAGGATCAACGGCATAAAAAACGATACCCTTTACCTGCAGCAATTCATCATCCGTTACCTGCCAACAAATATTGGCACTTATATAATAGATACTGCCGGCAGTTATCATTATAAATATCATTACAAACAGGTTGTTGCCATCGGGCAAAAAGAAAAAACCAATTTTAATACCAGGGGAAGTGGCGCAGCGTTACTGAGTGGCGGTGTTTTGCTTACACTGGGCAGTGGGGTGGTTTACCTGGCCGACCGTGAAAAATTCAGTGCGCCCTTATTAGGGGCTTCTGTTGGTTTGGGTACCCTGGGTTATTTTATGGCCAAAGGGAAAAAGCGCGGTGGCGGCATGCTGATCGGTAAAAAGTATAAACTGGTTTACATGAATATGGGTATTGAACAACGCTGACCTCAACCTGCTCTTCCACAACCATTGAATCAGTATATTGCACCAAACCCCCGCGGGGAACTGCGGACAAACCGGCTGGCATGAAAAAATTTTGGCTGTTATTGAAAAAGATCTTTTTCTGGGTCTTTATCATACACATAACATGGTTCCTTGTTTTTATATTTCAAAAATTTACGGTAGTGGATTTCCCGGTTGCCAACCTGAAATCAAAAATGCTGTGGGTTTGCGGCGCGGCACTTGTTACCGGGTTATTGTATTTTTTCTGGCTGCGCAAAATTGATTATGTAAAAAAAGCAGCGGTCATTTTAAAAGAGGTTTTTTTTATCGCCTATATTTCTTCTGTCGGGTATTTATTGCTGGGCATCATTTTTAATCCACCACTAACGTTAACGCAGGCGGGCAGTCTTATACAGGGATATGGCCTGCACAGGGATTATGTAAGCTATGATAAAATGGGTGCCAATATAAAACTGGCGGTTATTGCCAGCGAGGACCAGCTTTTCCCGGATCATGACGGGTTTGACCTGAAAGCCATAAAGAAAGCAGTTAAATACAATAAGCGGCATCCCAATAAGGTCAGGGGAGGCAGCACCATCAGCCAGCAGGTGGCCAAAAATGTTTTCCTGTACCAGGGCGGCGGATTTTTGAGAAAGGGGATCGAAGTATTTTTTACTTTTTCTGTAGAAAAGGCCTGGACAAAAAGGACCATCCTGGAGCGCTACTTAAATGTGGCCGAAATGGGCCCCGGTATTTTTGGAGTACAGGCCGCCGCAAAAAAATATTTTAATAAAAATGCGCGGGAACTGAGCATGGCCGAAGCTGCACAGATCGCTACATTTTTACCAAGTCCAAAGCGGTTATCAAAAAACCCTTCCGGGAATTATATTGCCGGCCGGAAAAATTATATTGTAAGGCAAATGAATAACCTGGCGGGTGATGCTGATGTGCAGGAGCTGATCCGTTAGGCGTCAAGACGGTTCTAAACCGTCAGACGCCTTGAAACGCCTTTATGGCTGCAATTGCTTTCTCCAATCGTTCTTCATAACTCCCGCTGATATCAACCCAGGGCACATCCTGGTTAACGAGGATATCTTTATAATGTCTGTATAATTTCTGACGGCTCAAAAGATCCGGGTATTCCCGCAATTCATCTTTGATCCAGGGCAGGTCAATATTGCAAAGCAGGTACAGGTCATATTCACTTTCGGCAATACGTTTCAATATCCAGTGATGGCATTTATCAAAAACAAATTCGCACCAGACTTTCATTACGTACATGTTGGTGTCGATGAAAAGATGTTGCCCACTGACCGTTGTTCGTTGATCGTTGTTTGTTGATCGTTGTTCGTTGTTCGTTGTTCGTTGTTCGTGAGAGTATTTTTCGGTTAACGACCAACGGTCAACGGCCAACTCTTCTGCTTCCACCTGCCCTTTGGCAATATCCAGTAAATTTTCATAGGTGTAGCTGGTGCCGTTTTGTAAAAGATACTCCCGTGCATATTCCTTTACCCAGCTGGTGCCGAAATGTGCTGCAAGTTGTTTACAGAGTGTGCTTTTACCGGTAGATTCGGGGCCGAGGATGACAACTTTTTTAACCATTGTATTTTTTATACCGGATTACATCCATGATAAAGCTAAAAACAAAAAGGGAAAGCATGATAAAACGGAACCATTTCCTGAAAGCGTCCTCTGTGGGCACGGTGATAATAAAAACAGTAAACAGGATGATCAATCCTGCTTTGATCAGGAGCCAGCTTTTTTTATTTTTCATGCCACAGGGGTTTTGCCTTTAATACTTTTTTATAAACCGGGCAGCCTGCATCATGTGCCCCGGGCAGGTAGCCGGCGCTCTGTAAAAATTCATTCACGATCTCGCCACCGGTGAATTTAAATGTTTTTTTAAAGAGCTTTGTCCACTCATCCTTTGTTTTGGGATGATGATGTGCCAGCCATTTTTTAAAAGACCCGAATTCCTTTTGCAGGACAAGAATGGTCTTTGCATTTTCTATAGACGCATTAATCTTAAACCGGTTTCGAATAATGCCGGCATCGTTCATCAGCCGTTCAAAATCCTTTGTTGTATAGCGGGCAACTTTTTTAATATCGAAATTATGATAAGCTTTCCTGAATGTTTCCTGTTTATTGAGGATGGTGGTCCAGCTTAAGCCCGCCTGGTTTATTTCCAGTACCAGCCGGCAGAACAGTTCATTGTCATCCTCAATGGGAAAGCCATATTGGGAATCATGATAGATCCTGTGAACAGTTTGTTCGCCGGGTTTAAGTGAACTGATGTAAGTACAGTAACTCATGTTATATTTGATTTTGTCTGCCGTACGGAAGACGTGCTTTTTTCATCCATTCCAGTAATCCAAAAACCGCCATGACCAGCAACACAAGATAATACACACTGGTAAAAACATAATGCTTTACAAAATACAAAGGAATAGAAGCGATATTTGTTGCGATCCACCAGTACCAGCTTTCCACCTTCTTTTTGGTCATCAGCCACATGCCGGTAAATGCAGTAGCAGATGCCAATGCATCGGCCCAGGGAATAACCCCCTCAAAAAATTCATTTTTAAAATAGGTGAGCGCCCCGAAGATCGCAGAATAAAAGAACAGGAAGAACAATACCTGTTGGATCCACCCTTTCTTATCTGAATAGGTAATGTGCAGCAGTATTTCTTTACGCTGGTCTTTCCTGCTCCACATATACCAGCCCGAAATGCTCATCACGGTATAGTAAAAATTTACGGTTGCCTCTCCCAGCAGGTGCCCTTCAAAACTGATGTAGATGTAGATAATGGTATTGATCAAACCTACAGGATACACCAAAATGTTTTCGGCACGGGAGAACCAGACACTTGCAATACCGGCAAATACGGCTACATATTCATACCATGACGTATGCTGCAGGTCGGCGATAAATTGCTGGTAAATTTCTGTTATGCTCAATGTATTTAAAGGGTTGGTTCTGTGTTTCGGGAAAATCTGAAAGGCCGAAGATAACGGATTCCTTTGTTGGTTTTAAAACGGGTGCCGATCTGCTTCCATTGTCCTTTTTTATCAGACCGCCATACGATACAGTGTAAATGCGGAAAATAGGTATATCCTGTTTTGCCGCTGATGGCAATTACCTGTCCCTGTTTTACCG
>CAZBIK010000016.1:0-22838 GCA_964491955.1 uncultured Ferruginibacter sp. | reverse complement strand
AGCATCATGATCAAGGATGAATTATCCGAATATCACAAAATTAAAATGCTGCGGGAAGAACTGAACAGCCATTTTAATACAACTTATTTTTCAACCTGCAGTACCATGGGTACCATTGTAAAACGACAGTTAAAACTGGTTTTGCAAAAACACCTGCAGCAGATCGTTCCGGGTTGATGGCTTTTACTTTCCCTTTTAATTTTTCTATCTTTATTACCATTTTAATTCTATGTACAATAGCGGGCAAACTAAGGCATTACAAATACAAACTGCGGCATGGCTGGCTGCTGTTAAGGCTGGAGATGTAACTGAAAAAATAAAAAGTGATATCGTGGAATTGCGGAACTGCCTCCGCTTTCATGAATACCGGTACTATGTGCAGAACGATCCGCTCATCAGCGATTTTGAATATGATACCCTGTATAAGATACTGGAGCATTTTGAAAAGGAAAATCCCGGTGCCATAACACCCGATTCGCCTACACAAAGGGTGGGCAAGGGATTGATCAAGGATTTTCCCAAAACACAGCACCTGGTGCCCATGCTTTCGCTGGAGAATTCGTACAATGCAGAAGACCTGCTCGACTTTGACCGGAAAGCCAGGGAACTGGCGGGCTTACCCGAAATTGAATATTGTGTGGAACCAAAATTTGACGGTGCCAGCATTTCGCTGGTTTATGAACACAATATGCTGGCCAGGGGGGTAACCAGGGGCGATGGTGATGTGGGTGATGAAATAACACTGAATGTAAAACAGATCAGATCGGTGCCCCTGTCGGCTGCATTCAGCGAATACGGAATTGAGCAAATTGAGATCCGCGGCGAAGTACTGATGAACAAGAAGAATTTTAAAGCTTACAATGATGCGCTGGTTGAAGAAGGCATACCGCCGCTGGCAAATCCACGCAATGCGGCAGCCGGTTCATTGAGGATAAAAGATACTGCCGAAGTGGGAAAAAGGAATTTGGAAGCATTCCTGTACCATGTTAGTTTTATCCAGGATAACGAACAGGCAAAACCGTTATATACACAGCCCGCTACCCATTCCGGCATGCTGGAAATGCTTTGGGATCTTGGTTTCAGGAGCCCAAAAAATGAAATGAAAGTATGTAAAGGCATCGATGCAGTGATCGGTCACGTACATGAATATGAAATAGGAAGGGATAACCTGGGGTATGAAATAGACGGTATGGTGATCAAGGTAAATGACCTGAAGCTGCAGGATGAACTGGGCATGACCTCGCACCATCCCCGCTGGGCCATTGCCTTTAAGTTTAAAGCCCGGCAGGCTACCAGTAAATTGCTGTCTGTTGAGTTCCAGGTGGGCCGTACGGGAGCGGTTACCCCGGTAGCCAAAATAGAACCGGTGCAGGTAGGTGGTGTAACCGTTAGCAGTATCTCCATCCACAATGAGGATTACATCAGGGAAAAAGACCTGATGGAAGGCGATACGGTTTTAATTGAACGGAGTGGTGATGTGATACCCCAGATCGTAAGATCCTTTCCTGAATTGAGGACCGGGAAAGAAAAGAAAATAGTATTTCTGAGCCATTGCCCGGTATGCGGGGATGCTTTATTTAAACCGGAAGAAGACGCTGTATGGCGTTGTATCAACCTGACCTGCCCGGCTCATATCGTGGAAGGGATCATACATTTTGTAAGTAAGGATGCGATGGACATACGAAGTTTTGGCGAGGCCAATGTCCGCAAGTTTTATGAACTGGGTTTGTTAAAGTCGATACCCGAAATTTATACCCTGCCCTATGAAGCGATCAGTAAGCTGGATGGGTTTGGTGAAAAATCAATTTCCAGGCTGCAGCAGGCCGTTGAAGACTCCAAAAAACAGCCGCTGAACCGCATCATATATGCACTGGGTATACGCTATGTGGGCGAAACAACGGCCAAAACACTGGCCAATGCCGTGGATCACCTGTTGCAATTTGCTGATTTTTCAGAAGAACAGTTAAAAGAACTGGAGGATGTGGGTGTTAAAGTGGCCAGGTCGGTTTATGAGTTTTTTCACAATGCAGATAACCTGTCATTGCTTAAAAAACTGGAAAGCCTGGGGGTTCGGCTAACCAATGAAAAGAAGAAAGGGGTAACCGGCGGAAACCTTTCAGGGCTTACGTTTTTATTTACCGGTACACTTGCCGGCTTTACCAGAACAGCGGCGGAAACACTTGTTGAACAGCATGGAGGTAAAATAACAGGCTCGGTAAGCAGCAAACTGAATTACCTGGTGGCAGGTGAAAATGCAGGAAGCAAACTGGAAAAAGCCAAAAAAATTCCAACTGTAAAAGTGATCAGCGAAGAAGATTTTATAAAAATGTTGCCTATTTAGTAAAAAATAATATTATATTTATAGCAAGCCTTTTTCAAAAAACCATTCGGGCATCCGGGCTGGCCCAATTTCACTTTTTAAATCATATACAATGATTAAAAAAACTCCTGGCGAAGTTTGGAAACAAATAATCTTCAATGGCCACAAACAACTTCGCAACAAATATGCAGTTTCATCACATGGCCGGGCAGCAAGTTACAGTACCGATGTCTTTAAAGACGGGAAATTACTGAACGGGTCTTTAACCTCCGGTTACAAAACATTGAACCTGCATGTGGAAAACAGCAACGGAACCATTTATATACACCGCGAAGTTGCCAAACATTTTTGTAAGAAGGCCTCTCCCAAATACAAATATGTGATACACGTAAACCATAAAAAACAGGATAACGGATATAAAAACCTGAAGTGGGCAACCCTCGATATGGTGAGCGCCCACCAGCAAAACAGCCCTGAAAAAATAGCCTACAAAAAACGCCAGGCAAACAGGACCGTGGGCCTGAAACTCAATGCAACACAGGTTAAAACCATAAAAGACATTATCAATAACCCGAAAAGAAAATTAACCTACAAACAACTGGCTGCCAAATATAAGGTCAGTGAAATGACTTTGTACCGCATTAAAAGCGGTGAGAACTGGGGACGTATCAGGTAATTGAGAAAATTGTTACAGGAAAAGGGATCAGCTTAAACACTGATTCCTTTTTTTTGTTTATTACATTTGCGATGTTCAACATAAAACTATGCTTCAACCATCAACGCTGAAATTTCTGAAAGATCTGAAGAAGAACAATAACAAACCCTGGTTTGATGATCACCGGGAACAGTATGAAAAGGCAAAGGCTGATCTGCATGCCCAGGTAGAACAACTGATCAGGGGAATTTCAGCTTTTGATGCACCCATGGGCCGGCTTGCTGTTAAAGAATGTATCTTTCGCATTAACCGTGATGTGCGGTTCAGTAAAGACAAAAGGCCGTACAAGAACAACATGGCCTGTTATTTCAATAAAGCCGGTAAAAAAGGAAGGGGCGCGGGCTACTACCTGCATATTGAACCCGGCAACAGTTTTGCAGCCGGCGGCATCTGGATGCCCGAAGCACCGGTATTGGCGGGCATACGCCAGGAAATAGATTATAATTTCAGCGACTGGAAAAAAATGATCGACAACAAAAGTTTCAGGAAAATATTCCCGGAAGCAGTGACCAGTGAAGAAATGCTGGTGAGGCCACCCAAAGGTTATGAAGAGAACAACCCGGCCATTGAGTTTCTGAAAATGAAAAGTTTTATCGTTTCGAGGCCCATTTCGGATGCAGCATTGCTGCATACTAATTTCATCAAAGAAGTTACCCAGACTTTTAAAGCCATGAAACCGCTTGTTGACTTTCTAAATATGGCTATACATTAAGATCATGCAAGTGGTGCTGAAAAAAGACGGCCAGAGATAAAAATCTCCGGCCTTGCTTACCTCTGAAACCACAAGAAAAAAGTTATAATAAGTTTATAAGTTGAATTTTTTGAAAATATTCAAAATGATAGCACCGGCACCGGTACCATAATATCGATTTTAAATTATATTGGAAGATTAGAAAACCAAGCAGGCAGTAAAAATACTCTTTTTTTAATATTATCATAATTTATTTTTCAACTATTTTATTTTTTAAAATGAAATTACCCGAAAAACGGGGTTTACATTTTTACATAACGGGGGCATAATTCACATTATATTTTTATAATATTCAACATGCCTGGTAAGGATTACAGGCAGGACAGGCACTGTATAAAACTTGAAAAATTTGCCGGCCGGTACTTTATAAAAATATTTTGTGTACAGGAGTGATTTAAAATATCTGTTCAAAGTAATTCCAATTGTATTTTTAAAAAACAGGCCGGGACTTACCAAATAAACAGCCTTTTATACACAAAATAAATTAACCGTTCGTACAACTATTTTATTAAAACGGCAACTCAAAAACTAATAATCATTAGTTTTGTGTAAAATACAGTAATGGCCAAGATCAAGCCCGGTAAACATGCGAGTAAAAGAGACGTGATCACCGGTAAAGCCGCGGCTTTGTTTAAAAAAAAAGGGTATGCTTCCACTTCCATGCGGGAACTGGCAGAAACATTGGGGGTTGAAGCCCCGAGCCTGTATAATCACATTGGCAGCAAAAGTGAATTGTTACAGACGATCTGCTTTAAAATTGCCAATGCATTTATTGTACACCTTGATAACGCAGAAAAAACAACAACCGGTACCGTTACCAAACTTGAAAATGTGATCCGGTTTCACATCCGCATGATGCTGAATGAATTTGATGAAGTATATGTTGCCAATCATGAGTGGAAGCATTTAAAGGATCCTTTTTTAAGCAATTTCCTTATACAGCGGCGGGGTTATGAAAAAAGGCTGGTCGTTTTAATAGAAAACGGAATTCAGGCAGGTGTTTTAAAAAAAAACAACCCCTATGTTGCGGTGTTAACCATCCTTGCTGCAGTAAGGGGACTGGAGTTCTGGCAGCAGCACAAAAAGAATATCAGCAGCCGGGAACTGGAGGATGGTATGGTGAATCATTTATTACAGGGAATCATTAAATAGATCATATGGCTGTACATTTTCATAAACTGCGTGTAAAAGAGGTCAGGCGCGAAACGCCTGAATGTGTTTCAATTGCTTTTGCGGTACCGGAAACTTTACAACGCGAATTTACTTTTGAGCCCGGGCAAAACATTACCATTAAAAAAGATTTTGATGGTGAAGAGGTACGCCGTTCCTATTCGATCTGCACTGCACCCTTTGAAAATGAATTAAGGGTTGCCGTAAAAAAGGTGGAAGGGGGAAAATTCTCCGGTTTTGCCAATACTGATCTGCAGGCCGGTGATGAGCTTGATGTGTTACCGCCTACCGGGAAATTCAATACCAGGCTGCAGGCTCAAAATAAAAAACAATACCTGGCCTTTGCAGCAGGGAGTGGTATAACACCGGTCATTTCCATAATAAAAACCACGCTGCAGGCTGAACCGGCAAGCCGGTTTACCCTTGTTTTTGGCAACCGTGGCCGCCATTCCATCATCTTTTTTGAAGAACTGGAGGGCTTAAAGAACAAATACCTGGACCGGTTCAGTTTCATCAATATCCTCAGCCGCGAAAAAACAGATGCCCCGCTTAATTCCGGCAGGATCGACCATGATAAATTAACGGAACTGGAAAAACTGGTGAATTATAAAAATACCGATGAATTCTTTATTTGCGGTCCCGAAGAAATGATCTTTTGTGTAAAGGATTTTTTAGAATCCGGCGGGATCGATAGAAAGAAAATTCATTTTGAATTATTTACAACACCTGGTCAACAGCAGGCTGCCGTAAAAAAGCAGCTGGCAGAAAATACAGGCGGACCAACAAGTAAAATAACGGTAAAGCTTGATGGCAGAAGCTTTGACTTTGAACTGGGTTTTTACAACGACAGCATCCTGGATGCTGCATTGAAACAGGGAGCCGACCTGCCTTTTGCCTGTAAAGGCGGCGTATGCTGTACCTGCAAGGCAAAACTGGTGGAAGGTGAAGTGGACATGGATGTTAACTGGGGGCTGGAACAGGAGGAAGTGGAGCAGGGCTATATCCTGACCTGTCAATCACATCCCAAAACCGGGAAAGTAACCGTTGATTTTGACATAAAATAACCCGGGGCTCTAATGCCAAAATTGTAAACTAACAGTTGTTAGTTAAATTTATTAATTTTACTTTCTTAAACAAATCATATGCCTGTACAGGATTTTGAAAAAATATTCCAGGACAAGATCGATGCAGAGATCAAAATTGAACCCAGGGACTGGATGCCCGAAGCATACCGCAAAACCAACATCCGCCAGATAAGCCAGCATGCGCACAGTGAAGTAGTGGGCATGCTGCCCGAAGGCAACTGGATCAGCAGGGCGCCATCTTTAAAACGAAAAGCCATCCTGATCGCCAAAGTGCAGGATGAAGCGGGGCACGGACTTTATCTTTATTCGGCGGCCGAAACATTGGGAAGTTCCCGGGATGAAATGATCGCCGACCTGCTGAGCGGAAAGGCAAAATACTCTTCTATTTTTAATTACCCCAGTTTAACCTGGGCCGATATGGGAGCCATTGGCTGGCTGGTTGACGGCGCAGCGATCTTAAACCAGGTGATGCTGTGCCGGACCTCTTATGGCCCCTATGCCAGGGCGATGGTGCGCATATGCAAGGAAGAAAGTTTTCACCAGCGCCAGGGATTTGAAAGTTTGCTGGTTTTGAGCCGTGGAACCGAAGAACAAAAAGCCATGTGCCAGGATGCCATCAACCGCTGGTGGTGGCCAAGCCTGATGATGTTTGGCCCGAAGGATTCGGAGAGCACCAACAGCGACCAGAGCATGAAGTGGAAAATAAAAAGAAAAACCAATGATGAACTGCGGCAGCAATTTGTTGACATGATCGCCGTACAGGTGAAAGTATTGGGAATGTCATTACCCGATGATAAACTGAAATGGAATGAAGCCAGGAAGCATTATGATTTTGGTGAAATAAACTGGGAGGAATTCTGGAACGTTGTGAAAGGCAATGGCCCCTGCAATAAACAACGCCTGGCTGCCAGGAACAAAGCACACGACGAAGGTGCCTGGGTGCGGGAAGCTGCCATAGCTTACGCAACGAAAAAAGCAAACCGCGAAAAACAGGAAGCAGCCTGATTATTATTAAATCTCTTTTATGAAAATAGAAATTAAGAAATTTTTTTACGGCGATATCCCCGAAGATAATGCAGGTGGCCATGAATTAAAAGAATCCAAAGTTTCTCCTTCAACCGGCGGAGGGGGAACCTGGCCATTATGGGAAGTGTTCATCCGAAGTAAACAGGGCCTCGATCACAAACATGTAGGCAGCCTGCATGCTGCTGATGCAGCTATGGCCATTGAAAATGCCAGGGATGTATATACCAGGAGACAGGAAGGCGTAAGCATCTGGGTTGTAGAAAGTAAATTCATCACCGCATCCAACCCGGAAGAAGCCGGCGAGTTGTATGAACCCGCTGCAGACAAGATCTATCGCCATCCTACTTTTTATGAACTGCCTGATGAGGTTGGGCATATGTAACCGCTGATTAAAAGATTAAAAATGATTTCGCAGATGAACAGTTCGCTTATAGATTATACACAACATCTCGCAGACAATGCATTGATCATGGCCCAGCGCAATGCCGAATGGTGCGGCCACGGGCCGGTACTGGAACAGGATATAGCGATCACCAATATTTCGCTGGACCTGTTGGGCCAATCCAGGAATTTTTACCAGTATGCAGCACAATTGATAAATGAATCTGAAAAATCAGGGGGTTCTAAAGCCCCCTCTCCCCCTGGAGAGGGGGTTGGGGGTGAGGTTACCGAAGATGCGCTTGCCTTTTTAAGAACCGAAAGAGAATTTAAGAATTGTTTGCTGGCTGAACAACCAAACGGCGACTGGGCACAAACTGTTTTACGCCAGTTTTTTTTCAGCGCTTATCAATACGGGTTATACAAAAAATTACAGGACCATACGGATGAACAGGTGGCAGCCATTGCAGCCAAAGCGCTTAAAGAAGTTACCTACCACCTGCGCTGGAGCAGTGAATGGGTCATCCGCTTAGGCGATGGAACCGGAGAAAGTCATCAGCGTATGCGTAAAGCCATTGATGAACTGTGGCAATATACCGGCGAATTATTTATGCCTGCAACATTTGAACTGGAAAGCGGCTTTGATGTTAGCTCATTAAAAGACGATTGGTTAAATAAAGTTGCCGCTGTATTTGAAGAAGCAACATTACCAATCCCCGAAAAAAGTTTTATGCAAAGCGGCGGTAAAACAGGCATTCATACCGAACACCTGGGTTTTATTTTAGCAGAAATGCAATACCTGCAGCGAACCTATCCAAATGCCGAATGGTAACCACATCAAACATAGAAACGAAAAAGATCTGGACAATCCTGGAACAGGTTACTGATCCCGAGATCCCTGTTTTAACCATTGCTGACCTGGGGATCATCAGGGATCTGAAAATTAACGGGGAAGAAATTGAAGTGATCATCACACCTACTTACACCGGTTGCCCCGCCATGGATATGATTGCCATGAATATTAAACTGGCATTGCTTGAAAACGGTTATTCCAATATTAAGATCACTTCTGTTTTGGCACCCGCCTGGACAACAGACTGGATGACCGAAGATGGAAAAAGGAAATTAAAGGAATATGGAATTGCGCCTCCTGAGGGTGGGCCGGGACGCTTCCAACGGCCAGGATCATCACCAATACCATGCCCCCAATGTAATTCTACCAATACCCGGTGCATCAGTGAATTTGGCAGTACTGCCTGTAAAGCATTATACCAGTGCAACGACTGCAAAGAGCCTTTTGATTATTTTAAGTGCCATTAATAAACGGACAGTTAGTTTATAATTTTGAAATTGTATTTTCCCCTGATCTCGCCTTTACCTTTTTTATCCCATACCCTGAATGAAACCACAAATTTTTCGAGGCCGGGATCAGCCTGCCTGATCACTGCAGAAAGACTGATGAACTTTGCATCATCCGGATCCACCCCGGTAAGTTCATAATCCTTAAAAATATCAACTGCGTCTACCACTACCCTTCCGGCCGAAGTGGAAATTCTTTCAGAAGCACCTATAAACGATTTTCCGTTTTCCTTTACCCACCCGGTATCCAGTTTTATGATCACATAAATTTTTTCCCCGATCCGGGTTATGTTCTCAGTTAAAACATTATTTTGCTCATCAACCAGGTATGCTTCTTTCAGTTTAACCCCGGAAGCATCCAGTTCTATTTCGTTTTTTATTACTGCCCCATGCAGTGCATTTTGATCAGCAGAACTAACCACTTTGGATTTTGGCTTGTTTGCATCATCGCCTGTTGAACTTTTAAATTCGCAACCGGCAGCCAGGATGGCCAGCATGCATAAAAAACCAATACTTCCCTTCTGCATATGATTTATGTTTTATCTGAACAAAATATATAAAATATTTAAGGATATTTAGCTTTCAATAACTTAAATTTATAGTCATGGATTTCTCAATATACTTTGAAGAAGCTGCACAGGTTTCTGTTGCATTTATCATCGGGGCCATCATTGGCCTTGAAAGGGAATTCAGGAGCAAGCCTGCCGGGTTCAGGACCATGATCCTGATCTGCGTTGGCTCCTGCCTGTATACCATCATATCAAAAGAAACGGGAGCCGACAATGCAGACAGGATCGCCAGCAATATTGTAACCGGTATCGGTTTTATTGGTGCGGGTGTAATATTCAAGGAAGGCATTACCGTAAATGGCTTAACCACAGCAGCACTCATTTGGGTAACTGCAGCATTGGGCATGGCCATCGGGTATCACAATTACCCACTGGCCATCGTGGTATCCGGGATGGTGGTGATCACTTTGTTTGTACTTGAGCCCGTACACCGGCTCATCAACAGGTTTCACAAGGTTAAGGATTATAAGATACGCACCATTGAACTGGGCAATAATTTCAACAAAGAACTGGAAGAATTCTTTAAATACCATAACCTTACTTACAGGTGCATGAAATTTACAAAAGAGAATAACGATGCCATTTATTTATACCGCATCGGTTCACCCAACAGGAATTATGACCTGGTAAGCCAGTTTTTGCTGAACCATAAGGATGTTAAAAGTTTTGAAGTATAAGAACACCGTTTTAAATGTATAAACTGATCAAAGATGTCTTCCATTTTATTTGAAATAAAAAATGCTGTTGCCTATATCACGCTGAACCGCCCCGAAAAATTCAATTCCTTTAACCGGGAAATGGCCCTGTTGATGCAGGCAAAGCTGGATGAAGCGGCTTCTTTGCATGAAGTGCGGGCTGTTTATATATCCGGGGCCGGCAAAGCTTTTTGTGCCGGGCAGGATATCAGCGAACTGGTGGGTGAGCATAAAATAGAGATCCGGCAAATCTTATCGGAACATTATAATCCCATCGTAAAGCGGATCCGGAATATGCCAAAACCTGTGGTGGCAGCAGTTAACGGCGTTGCAGCCGGAGCCGGGGCCAATATGGCGCTTTGCTGCGATGTGGTGGTTACAGCTACTTCCGCATCTTTTATCCAGGCATTCAGTAAGATCGGTTTGATACCGGACAGTGGCGGCACTTTTACCCTGCCCCGTTTAATTGGCTGGCAAAAAGCCAGTGCTTTAATGATGACCGGCGATAAAGTTTCGGCAACCGATGCCGAAAAAATGGGTATGGTCTACAAGGTTTTTGCAGATGAAATATTTGAAGCTGAAAGTAAAAAGATCGTGCAAACACTTTCTCAAATGCCTACCAAAGGCCTTGCATACACCAAGCATGTTTTGAACCAGTCTTTTTTTAATCCCTGGGAAGAGCAGCTGGCCCTGGAAGACCAGTACCAGCAGAAAGCAGCCAAAACTTTTGACTATACGGAAGGGATCAATGCATTCCTGGAAAAAAGAGAACCTGATTTTAAAGGAAAATAACCAGTAACCATTATGCCGACAGCACAGGAAGTAGTAACCCACATGATGGAGCATGATCTGTTCAGCCAGTGGCTGGGTATAGAGGTGCTGGATATAAAAGAAGGGTACAGTAAAATAAAAATGACGGTTCGCAAGGAAATGATCAATGGCTTTGGAATTGTACATGGTGGAATAGCATTCTCGCTGTCCGACAGTGCTTTTGCATTCGCCTGCAATAACCGGAATGTTTTGTCTGTGGCACTGGATACTTCCATCAATTTTACCAAACCGGTGCATATTGGCGATGTGTTAACGGCAGAGGCAAAAGAACTGCACAATGGAAAAAGTACCGGGCTGTACCACATAACCATCACCAATCAAAATGACCATACGGTGGCCCTGTTTAAAGGCACCTGTTTCCGCACAAACAAATCATTGATCCCGAAAATGTGACCGTTTTTTCAATAATTATCTGCAAAGTTATTTTGGTCAAAATTTTTAATAGACAAATTTAACTTAATGTATTTTTCAAAGAATTTCAGCTGTTAATATTTAAATTAATATAAATTAACCAATAGATAATTCTAATTATATCATATAAAATGGCAACCTTTTCAAAAAAAAGTTTGGTTTGATCAGGATAATTTCTAATTTTACATTTCTGAAATCAAACATATCCCTCCAAAGATCACCGCTTTAAAATTTTAAAGCACACTTACAAGAAAAAACTCTTCATCCATCATCCTTTCCGGTAAGCCGTTCCATCTTCTATTTAAACCGTAGTTGCTGAATACCTCTTTTTATCATAAACCACGGAAAAATGAAAAAGTTTACCTCAAAAAGGAATTTTATTCCTATGCTATTACTGGCCATTGCCAGTTCATTCAGTTATTTACCTTCTTTTGCTCAACCGGTTGTAACGCTTAATCCAGCCACAACCCAGACAGTTATTGTAGGCGGCACTTTAAGTATAACAGCCTCCAGGAACAATAACAATCCTAACTGGCCTGGCGGAAACGGTAATTTTACATATACCTGGAGCTCAACCGGGCCGGCAGGTGTTAGTTTTACCAATAATCCCGGAAGCGGGGGAAGCAGTTCAAATACTGTTGCCACGTTCTCTACCATTGGAACTTACACCGTTTCCTGTTTGGTTCAGGAAGGCGGCGGAGGCCTGAGTGCAACTTCGGCTCCAACAACGGTAAATGTTGTTGCAGCTTCCGTAACCCTTAACCCGGATACCACTCAATTTGCCATTGCAGGCGGATCAATAACTTTCACAGCAACGGCGCTGCTACCTGGATCAGGCACCATTATATATACATGGATGGCCATATCAGCAAATATTCCTACAGGAAACAGCAATACAAAAATTATCAGTTTTCCAAATGCAGGCGCATATACGGTTTCAGTAACAGCAACCAGGAGTAATAACCCTGCACACACGGCCACTTCCAGCCCGGTACCTGTGGTTATTTATGCAGTACCACCTCCCAATTTATGGGCAACCTCATCCAGTGGTACCAGGGTATCCAGTTTTGCCGTAATTCATGGGCTTTATTCTGCAGGGCCAAACAATATTTTTACGCCCACTTTCCCGGGTGGTACTACCGGTGGCACATCAACTGCCGCTTTAGGGAGAAGTTCAACCGGGCATTTTTACTGGTTGCCGAATACCAGTGGAAACAATGGCATCGTGGAAGTTTTTGGCGCTGCTTCAGACGGAACCGGTACAACCCTGGTAGCTACCCTGGACCTGAATGGATCAAGCACTACCAGTTTGGGTTTTGTACGTTTGGGTATGGGCCCCGACGGAAGAGGATGGATACTTGCAGGCAATGGTTCGGCAAATTTAATATTAGCATCCTTTTTATCAAATGGCTTAAACCCGGTTTCCATTAACCTTGAAGACGGTTCAGTGGACCTGGTTGGCGGATCCAACTCTACTTTCCAAAATGGCGACCTGTGCATTTTAGGCAATGGTGACATATATGCCCTGGCAAATAACGGTGGCGGTGTAACGCAGATCTTTATCGGGAAACCTACCGGCAGCACAACGACCCTCACTAAAAAATGGGACCTTGTAAATGATGCCGATGCTCCATTTACCGGTTCGGTGAATGGCGTTGCCTTTGATCCCTTTGGATCCTTGTATATCAGTACCGCCGACGGTTTGTATTATATAAACCAGTCAACGGTAAAGAGCACAATACCTATACCAACAGTACAATGCGTTCTGGTAAGGACACAAACCGGTTTACAGGACCTGGCTTCCAATTATTTCCCGGAATTTACCACTCTGCCGGTAACCCTATTAAGCTTTTCAGGTACTTATAAAAATGATATCACATCGCTGACCTGGAAAAGTGAGAGTGAGATCAACTTCAGTCATTTTGAAATTGAGCGAAGCAGTGACGGTGTTAACTATTATAACATCGGATCCAAAACACCAGTAGCTGGTAACGGAAGTGCTTCAGTTTATCAGTTTGCCGATAACCTGTCTGCTGTAAACGGAACCGTATTTTATTACCGTCTTAAAATGATCGACATTGATCATAAATATAAATACAGCAATGTGATCCTGATCAGGAAGGACATTAAATCCACTGCTGATATTTCGCTGAGCCCGAACCCGGTTGTGAATAAAACCGCCACATTGCGCATCACATCAACGGTTGCCGGCAGGGTTGATGTCCGCATTGTTGACCTGGCCGGTAAAGTTGTTTTGCAGCAGCAAAACAGCGTAAACCCGGGCGTAAACAGTATTTCACTGAACAACCTTGACCGGGTTCAAAAAGGCATGTATATACTTCAAATCATTAATAATAATGAACTGTCAGCCATTAAGTTTTCTGTAGTTCGTTAATTTCAACACTGTTTCTTACGTGGTTAAAACCCTTCTGCAATTTATTGCAGGGGGGTTTTTCATTTATACAGCATATACTGTATTCGCCCAGGAAAAAGAATGCATTACTTTTATAAAAAGGGATCGGATAATCAGAAAACGGAATAATAAAATGTTCGGCCTAACTTTAATTTCAAATAAAAAATATGATCTACGAATTCAAGGGATATAAACCGGTTGTAGATGAATCTTCCTTTATTCATCCCCAGGCTGCTGTGACCGGCAATGTGATCATTGGCAAAAGCTGTTACATCGGCCCGGGTGCAGCCATTCGCGGCGACTGGGGGCAAATCATCTTAGAAGACGGGTGTAACGTGCAGGAAAACTGTACCATACACATGTTTCCCGGGGTAACCGTGCTGCTAAGAACCGGGGCTCATATCGGGCATGGCGCCGTCATTCATGGTGCAACGATCGGCAGCAACTCACTGGTAGGCATGAATGCTGTGATCATGGACCGGGTCATACTGGGAGATGAATGCATCGTGGGCGCATTAAGTTTTATTAAAGCGGATGAGGTATTTCCAAAAAGGAGTTTGATCGTTGGTAACCCCGCAAAAAAAATTAAAGAAGTAACTGATGAAATGATCGGCTGGAAAACTGCAGGCACTGACCTGTACTGGCAATTGCCAAAAGACATGTTTGAAAGCTGGAAGCCGTGTGAACCGTTACGAACAATACCGGAAGACATGCCCGTTCAGGCTGCCGGGTATAAAACATGGAACGAAAGCAAATGATCATTTGGGTGTTCCCCAGATCAGTTTTTCATGGGTTGCTTCCTTGAAGAAGTCGGGTAGTTTCCCATCGCCCTGCCCGGTAAATCCACCATCCGGCGAACCCAGAAAATTACATTTATCGTCATACACTTCATTGAAAAAATCGCAACAGGGCATCACTACGTAATAAACTTTTTTGCTTTTATACGTATATGTTATAACCCGTTGTGGTTTTTCATGTGCTTCTTTCAGTTTAAAAGAATCGATCTTATTTTTTATACAGGTTGGTAATTTGTCCTGCAAACCGGCCGGGGTATACAAAGAATCATTATTGGCTTTCGCTGTTTGTTCAGCAACCTTTACGGAATCTGATTTTGCCGGAGATTGATTGGATTTTACAGAACCGCAACTCAGCACGATCAACAGGGGAACGAATGTCAGTTTAATCATCTTTGTATATTTATTTTCACTTCTGCAAATGTAATACCATTTGCAGGTTATTACCCGTTCAAAGGTATAAATTAGCGTTAACATCTATTAATCCTCAAATTTTACAGACCTTTGCGGCAATAATGGAAAAATCAAACTTTGTAGACCAGATCAAGATATTTTGCCGGAGCGGGCATGGTGGGGCCGGCAGCAAGCATTTTATGCGCAATAAGTTAACGGCTATGGGCGGGCCCGATGGAGGCGATGGCGGGCGTGGTGCCCATATCATTCTGAAAGGAAATGCACAGCTGTGGACCCTGCTGCATCTCCGCTATTTTAAAAATGTACTCGCCGAAGATGGAGAGAACGGCAGTAAAAATAATTCGAGTGGTAAAACCGGCAAAGACATCATCATTGAAGTGCCGCTGGGTACCATTGCCCGTGATGAAGAAACCGGTGAAAAAGAAGCGGAAATACTGGAAGACGGGCAGGAAGTTATTTTGGTGAAAGGGGGCCGGGGCGGGCTGGGCAACAGCAATTTTAAAACATCCACCAACCAGTCGCCGGAATATGCACAACCCGGCGAACCCGGCTCAGAAGGAATAAAGGTATTGGAACTGAAAGTACTGGCCGATGTAGGTTTGGTTGGATTTCCCAATGCCGGCAAATCAACTTTATTGAGCAGTATTACAGCAGCCAAACCAAAAATTGCTGACTATGCATTTACCACGCTGGTACCCCAGCTGGGCATGGTTGAATACCGGGATGCCAAAAGTTTCTGCATTGCCGACCTGCCCGGTATCATTGAAGGTGCTGCCGAAGGAAAGGGGCTCGGGCACCGTTTCCTGCGCCATATTGAACGCAACTCCATATTGCTTTTTCTGATCCCAGCCGACAGTAAGGACCATAAACAGGAGTTTGAGATACTGCTCCGTGAGCTGGAACAATACAATCCTGAAATGCTGCAGAAAGATTTTGTGATCGCCATCAGCAAGAGCGATATGCTGGATGATGAATTAAAAACTGCCATTCAAAAAGAACTGCCCAAAAATATTCCGCATATATTTATCTCCGCGGTAACGGGCCTGGGGCTGCCTGAATTGAAAGATTTACTCTGGAACACGTTAAACAATACAAATAAAGGATAAACCCTATTGCCGGCCATATTTAAATACCTGCAGGAATTCTGGCAAAATGAATGCAGGCTGTCCTATTTCGTGGTTGTAATGTTTTTATTGGCCTCCGGTATTTATATAAACTACCGGTATGGAATAGATGCGCAGATCACAGGACCGGGCAATACCCAATGGCAGGTTTTCCTTGGCCGTTACCTGCTTTATTTCATCCCGTTTGCCGGGGCTTTTTTACTGCAACTGTTTTTTTATCCCCGTTGCCATCACATAAAAAATCCATGGTTCTGGGTTATCCTTCTGCTGGCCCCTGCATTTTTTGCAATCCGGGTAAATTTTGACTGGCACCATTCCTTTGTAAATAACCGGTGGGAAGGTGACCTGCAAATTTTCATACAACATTGTTCAGACCTGCTGTTAAAGGTTTTTGTTTTAGGGATACCTGTTTTTGTATTATGGTACATTAAGGATAAAGAAAACCAGCCTTTTTATGGAACAACCCCGTTAACGGACCTGAAACCCTTTTTAATTATAGGGTTGCTGATGATACCGCTGGTATTGCTGGCCGTTACCCAAAAGGATTTTTTACACATGTACCCCAGGGCAAAATTCCTGGAAGCGCTGGACCTGCCTTTAAAAAGCGGCTATTATTTCCTGTTTGAACTCTGCTATGGCCTGGACTTTGTAAGCATAGAATTTTTCTTCCGTGGCTTTTTAATTTTATCGCTGATCAGAATATGCGGGGCCAAATGCATCATACCCGCAGCCTGTTTCTATTGTGCCATTCACCTGGGCAAACCGGCCGGCGAAGCCATCAGCAGTTTCTGGGGTGGATTGGTTTTGGGCATCATCAGCTATAATACAAAAAGCATTTGGGGAGGTTTAATCGTACATTTGGGTATGGCCTGGTTCATGGAGGCCGGAAGTGCGGTATATTGGCTGTTTAAAAAATAGCCCTGTTTTACCCATGATGAAATTATAAAGTGAGGAAGACAGGCATGAATATTTACTCCGTATAAATCCTTTTCCTGGAAAGCTGCATATAAAATTAAAAAGGGATCCATCATTAAACAATCCCCTGACCGGAAGCGTGGTTTTGCTATTGTATTTGTAAAAAATCATATTTAATTTTAGGGATTGATAAAATGAAAAAACTTTTCGAAATATCGTTACTGTTTCTTTTATCTGTTACCCTGTGCGCCTGTCCATACAGCTCGGCATATAATCTCGATGAAGCCCCTACCATGTATGTTGAAGATGTATTGATCGGCAACTGGCTAACCTTTGTTAAAAAACCAAACAGCAACCGGGAAGAAAGGGTTTATCTTAACTTAAGTAAAAAGACAGATACCGAGTATCATATTTCATTTACCGGGAACCTGAGCCAACTCCTGCCCTTTTACCGGACCAGTTCCGATACCCTGACCGGCATTGCCTTTATGAGTACCGTTGGCGGGAACCAGTTTTTAAATATCAGGATCAATGCACGCACCTATATTGCCCAGTTAATACTGAAAAATGAAAAACTTTCGCTGTTACCCCTGGCCGAGCATTTTACGGCAAAAATGATCTTTAACAGTGATGCCCTGCGCAAATCGGTAGACTTTCATTACAAAACCCGGATACACCCGGTTATTGATGATGATTTTTGTTTACGTGATATGGTAAAATTAAACTGACATTTTATTTCTCTGTAATTCCAAGATACCCTTTTTAGTTGCTGTTGAAACAGTTGCAAATCACCTGTTATTTAGTAATTTGCCTGTTCTAAATAAACGATTGCATGCAACGAAGCAAAATTGCGGGTATAGGATACTATGTTCCCAAAAATATTTTTACCAATGAAGACCTGAAAAAATACATGGATACTTCTGATGAGTGGATCCAGGAACGAACCGGAATTAAAGAACGCAGGTATGCAGACCGTTCGGGTGAAACAACCACTACCATGGGTGTGGAAGCAGCCAAAATAGCAATAGAAAGAGCCGGTATAACCCCACAGGATATAGACTTTATCGTTTTTGCAACACTCAGTCCTGATTATTTTTTCCCGGGTTGCGGTGTATTGCTGCAACGGGCTTTGCACATGAAAGAGATCGGGGCCCTGGATGTACGCAACCAGTGCAGCGGCTTTGTGTATGCTTTATCAGTTGCCGACCAGTTCATTAAAACCGGCATGTACAAAAATATTTTAGTGGTTGGCAGCGAAAAACATTCATTTGGCCTTGACTTCAGTACAAGGGGAAGAAATGTAAGTGTGATCTTTGGCGATGGTGCCGGGGCAGTGGTATTGCAACCCACTGATCTTTCATCAGGACAGGGTATATTAAGCACCCATTTACACAGTGACGGTGAAAGTGCTGAGATACTGGCCATGTACAACCCGGGTACACACGCCAATCACTGGTTGCCGCAACCGGTCGCTGATTTTGATGATGCAGAAATAGGTGAAATGTTCATGAGCCATGCCATGATCGATGCTGCACAGAATTTTCCGAATATGGACGGGCCTGCTGTTTTTAAAAAAGCCATAGTTAAAATGCCCGAAGTTGTTGAAGAGGCCCTGGCCGCAAACGGATTAACCACGGCCGATATCAATATGCTGATACCGCACCAGGCCAATTTACGCATTGCACAGTTTGTGCAGCATAAATTAAAATTGCGGGACGACCAGGTGCATAATAATATTCAGAAATACGGCAATACCACGGCAGCTTCTGTACCCATTGCACTTTGTGAAGCCTGGGAAGAAGGAAAGATCAAACCGGGAGACCTGGTTTGCCTGGCCGCTTTTGGAAGTGGTTTTACCTGGGCAGGTGCATTGATACGCTGGTAAAAAATAAGAAAGCTTACCTGAATAATTTCATTGAACAGATTTTCCGTGCTTCACTGGTTTTTAACAGCCGTAAATTTTTATATAGCACTGAATGTATTAATTTCATAGCCTAAAATCTTTTTTATGAAACAAAAAATTTTTTTGTTGATGTGCATGGCCTTTTTTAGTGTCGGTACATTTGCACAGGTTACCGTTGATGTGCTTATCAATGGCAATAAAGCCGGCCAGATCAGCCTGAATGCCAACGTAAATACCGGGGGCATTACTTATGATAAAAATGCCTATACAAATATTGACCGCTTATCCATAGAAATTCACGGTAAATCTGTTGATGGCGGGTATTCCCGGAAAGTACAGGTAATGGGAGATGATATATTACCTATGTTCACTGCACCTGAAACACCCGGGGCTGCCGGCCAGTTTGATATCAGCGATAAAAAGATCATTCACCGCCTGAAACAGGGTAAACCAATTACTTTGTTTGTTGAAAAAACACCTCTCCAGGCAACTGGTGCAGAGATCATATCCAGGGTTTATTTAGGTACGCTTACCAGGGAAAAATAATGCATGAGCCGGAAATTTATCTATTTCATTAACCCCATATCAGGTACCGGGAACAAATCATTGTTGCCGGATATCATTAAAAATAAAACTTCGGGGCAACATATCCCTTTTGAAATACTGCCTACCAATGCAGCCGGTGATTATACCTGGCTGAAAGAAAAGATCATTACTGATAACATTACTGACATCATCATCTGCGGCGGCGATGGAACCGTAAGCCAGGTTGCCAATGCCGTGAGAAACACGGATGTGCATATCGGCATTATCCCTATGGGAAGCGGTAATGGGCTTGCCTTTGCAGCAAAGATCCCCAAACAGGTCGATAAAGCGCTGGAGATCGTTTTTGCCGGGAATGCCAATGATGTTGACAGTTTTTATATTAATGAAAAATTCAGCTGCATGCTCAGCGGCCTGGGTTTTGATGCACAGGTGGCACATGATTTTGCTAAACAGCGAAAACGCGGCCTTGGAAAATATATACAACTATCCGTCAAAAATTTTTTTGCGGCAGCCCCCTATCCGTTTGAGCTGATCATTGACGGCCGGTCCATACACACAGAAGCTTTTTTTATCAGCATTGCCAACAGCAACCAGTTTGGAAATAATTTTACTATTGCCCCCCGTGCCAGTTTACACGATGGCCTCATCGATATAGTTGTGGTAAACAAGATGAGCAGGCTTCGGATGATCGGGGCTGTTTTAAAACAGGTTAGTTACGGACAGGTACGCCTGTACGAAGATAAAAAATATCACCGCAATGATATCCACTACTTTCAAACCAAAAAGATCACGATCAAAAATCCCGGGCTTGCCCCATTGCATATAGATGGCGACCCGGTTGAGACTGCTGCTGTTTTTGAGATCGGGATCATCGAAAAGGCCTTTAAATTACTGATGCCCTGAAAGGTCACTGCAACAATTCTTTTATCTTTTGTAAAGAGGCCTGGTTAAATTCATTATTAAACGATTCCTTTACGTCCCTTTTTTCCCTCGCTGTTAAATGAAAATTAAGAGCCGCTCCTTTTTGATCGGCTTTTGGAACATACATAAAGCTGATGCGTTGCAAGGCAGCGCCCATATCTGCCAGCAGGTAACTGTACTGGTCGGTCTCAGCGTAATCCTGCAACTTATACCAGTTGTGTTGCAGCATGGTACCCGGTTTTACGAGTAAGTCGGTTATGGAACCTGTTCCCAGTGGCTCCTGCCAGTTATCCATCATCCGGTCGCGCAATTGCAGTATAATTATACCGCCGGTATTTTCTTTCAGCCAGTCTTTAAAATGCGCTATGAACCGCAGGGTGGTTTCCTGCCCGAAATTATCCCTGAGCCCGGCATCCATGACATCAATTACCGGGTTACTGGGCAACCATACATTGGGCAATATATACGGGAAAGTGGCATTCATACGCAAGGCGCTCAACAGGCGTAAATTAAAAGGCTCCTGCTTTGCAAACATGGCCATAAAATCAACGGCATCCGGGCTGGCAAGTGCGTCACCTGCAGCAAATAAGGGTTTCATCATAAAGCTGACGGGCTGTGTAGCGATCATCATCCTTCTGCCGTCGCGGGTGATGGTTGAATTAAAGATCATTAGCGGAATTGCTGCACTTTTCTCTGCTTCTATATAATCCTTCAACTGGTGGCTGAGCAGGTAGCCGCTGTTGCTGTTGAGTTTCTGTTCAAATGCGTATCCCCTGTCCTTTACATAGGTATGATCACCGATTGAAAATTTTTGAGCAGGTGCAAATACGTCCCGCGAAACCAGTGAAGAAAAAAGCGGGTTCAACAGGTCAGTGGCCACATTATCTGAGAATGCCGGGCTGTATATATTAAAGGTACTGTCTTTTTGTTTTTGCCGGTACAGCTCACGGTAATAGGTAGCTGCAAGCATGCCGCCGCTGGCGCCGCTGATCATCATGGTATGCTGCATCAGTCTTCCGTTCAATGCACTGTCTAACCGCTGCAGTGTATTCATCACAAACGTGCCGCTGCGCAATCCGCCGCCGCTTACATTTATAAAGACCATCACCGGTTTTTCGCGGGGCTGCTTTTTTTTCCAGTTCTCCAGCACCTGCAGCATATTGGCTTTATCAGCAGCAATTTTTTCAGGCATACAAAGTTTTTGCAATGCCCATTTATTGTAATCGGGTCTGTCATTCCTGTTGATGTAATTTATCCCGTATGCCTTATTCCGGCTGTCTATTACCTCATTTTTATACAAAACATCAACTATTAGAATGAGTACAATAAAGGCAGGCAAACTCCAGCTTTGTAAAAAATAGGATAGTGCCCCGATAACTGCTGTCATGACCGCAAAAAATATCAGGATACTGGCTGCTGCCGGTACCTGGAAAACCGGGCTGTCCATAAAAAAACCTACCGCCATCAGAAATATAAAAGCCAGGGCAATGCTGATGATCCCCGAAAAATGGTGCCGTTTAAAAACGGTGTCCAGGAAACCTTCATTATAATGTGATACATTCCTGATCTTGCGGAAACGGAATCCCCTGCCGAGGTAATGACCAACTTTTAAACCAGGGTTTTCCCAAACATCCCGGTGAGCAACCGGGTCATAATTATATTGCTGGTCAGCGTCAATAATGGTGGCAATGGTTCTTTGAATCGTTCTTTCGGCACCAAAAAAATAAGCAAATGAAAAGGCCAGTATCAGTATAAAACCTGCGATTATACCGGCAATGATGACCAGTACTTCACCAATACTCATCAGTTCTTTGTGCCGGTCGAACTCATAGAGTTTAAAAAAATAAAATGCCAGGAAAAGCAGGGGCAGCAGCGCATTGTTGATACAGTATTTTAAAAAGGGTTGCGAAGATGTTGCCAAAAACCGGAAACGCTTGCTGTGTAAAATAAAAGTCGTGATATTCCAGCTCATCACAAAAACCCCCATGGCAACACCCACAATGGCTGCACTCAGTGCATTTACATTGCCCAGGTATTCCGGTGAAAAAAACAGGGCGTCGGCCCCGTAATTTTCCATGAACCCGCTGTTGATGGTACTGCCGATGACATACCAGAAGATCAACAACACCTGGAACTTCCTGAAATGAAGAATAAAAAGCTGTATGGGAAACGAATAATAAATATTGCTCAGTATTTGCTTCATATTGACGGTCGTTTTTTAAAATTACAACTTAAACGTGCAATATGCAATACCCGGAGATACATCAAATAAGGATGGCAAGCGAGGTTAATTAAATGGCGAGCCATCCGCCCCGGCGGATGACTCTCCGTGTTTAAGCCAATGCTCTTTTCCTGACAATAAAGATCAATGAAACAATGACCATCAGTAAAACCATGGCAATGAACTGGTGAGATACACCAAGTATCACCAGGCCATTTGGTGAAGTGGCATTCAATACGGTCAGTATACCCAATGCCAGTTGAAGCAAAACGATCAG